>JAGPES010000192.1 GCA_018057015.1 Pseudomonadales bacterium
GTAGAATACATGTAGGCGGTGGCCGAGGCGAACTCGCCGGCGCAGGTGTCGACGCGCTTGTACACCGGGCGCAGACCCAGCTCATGACGGTGCTCGCGCACCGCGCGCTCGCTCGCGCCCAGCAGGTCGGCGAGGCGGAGGTCGGAGAAACCCTTGCGCTTCAGGCGGCGCAGATCGTCGTAGCGCAGCGCCCCGAGCGCCTTGCCCGCCAGCGCCTGCTCCTCGCGCACGATGTCCTGGATCTGCACCAGGAACCAGGGGTCGATGCCGGAAAGCTCATGCATCTCGTCCAGCGTGAAACCGGCGCGGAAACCGTCGGCCAGGTACCACAGGCGCTCGGCACCCGGATTGCGGATGTCGCCGCGCAGCTTCTCCAGCGTGGCATCGTCATGGCCGTGGATCTGCGGCTCGAATCCGGCAGAGCCCACCTCCAGCCCGCGAATCGCCTTCTGCAGCGACTCCTGGAACGTGCGGCCGATCGCCATCACCTCGCCCACGGACTTCATCTGCGTGGTGAGGCGTGCATCGGCCGCCGTGAACTTCTCGAAAGTGAAGCGTGGCACCTTGGTCACGACGTAGTCGATCGAGGGCTCGAAGGAGGCGGGCGAGGTGCCGCCGGTGATGTCGTTGCGCAACTCGTCGAGCGTGTAGCCGACCGCCAGCTTTGCCGCGATCTTCGCGATCGGGAAACCGGTGGCCTTCGAGGCAAGCGCCGAGGAACGCGACACGCGCGGGTTCATCTCGATCACGATCAGGCGCCCGTCGGCCGGGTTCACCGCGAACTGCACGTTCGAGCCGCCGGTCTCCACGCCGATCTCGCGCAGCACCGCAATGGATGCGTTGCGCATGATCTGGTATTCCTTGTCGGTCAGCGTCTGCGCCGGCGCGACGGTGATGGAATCGCCCGTGTGCACGCCCATCGGGTCGAAGTTCTCGATCGAACAGATGATGATGCAGTTGTCGGCGCGATCGCGCACGACCTCCATCTCGTACTCCTTCCAGCCGATCAGCGATTCGTCGATCAGCAGTTCCTTGGTCGGCGAGAGGAACAGCCCGCGCTCGCAGATCTCCTCGAACTCCTCGCGGTTGTAGGCGATGCCGCCGCCGGAGCCGCCCATCGTGAACGAGGGTCGGATGATGCACGGGAACCCCACGCCGTCGACCACCTGCAGCGCCTCTTCCATGCTGTGCGCGATGGCGCTGCGCGGCGTCTCGAGGCCGATGGCCTTCATGGCCCGGTCGAACTTCTGGCGATCCTCGGCCTTGTCGATGGCCTCGCTCGTTGCGCCGATCATCTTCACGCCGAACTTCTCGAGAATTCCCTCGCGCGCCAGATCCAGCGCGCAGTTCAGCGCGGTCTGTCCACCCATGGTCGGCAGCAGCGCGTCGGGGCGCTCCTTCTCGATGATGCTCGCCACCGAGCGCCAGTTCACCGGCTCGATGTAGGTCGCATCCGCCATGGCCGGGTCGGTCATGATGGTCGCCGGGTTCGAATTCACCAGCACCACGCGAAAGCCTTCCTCGCGCAGCGCCTTGCAGGCCTGCGCCCCCGAGTAGTCGAACTCGCAGGCCTGACCGATCACGATCGGGCCGGCGCCGATGATCAGGATCGATTGGATGTCGGTGCGTCTTGGCATGCTAGGTACCCGGTCAGTTGTGCAACTCGCACCGCGCGCGGCGGTGCCTCGATTTCACGCGCCGCGGCGCGCCAGCATCAGCTCGACGAAACGGTCGAACAGCGGGCTCGCGTCGTGCGGCCCCGGGCTCGCTTCCGGATGGCCCTGGAAACTGAACGCGGGCCGGTCGGTGCGTGCGATCCCCTGCAACGATCCGTCGAACAGCGAGCGGTGCGTGGCACGCAACGTGGCCGGCAGCGTCGCCTCGTCGGCGGCGAAGCCGTGGTTCTGACTGGTGATCAGCACCGTGCGGTCGTCGAGGTTCTGCACCGGGTGGTTCGCACCGTGGTGGCCGAACTTCATTTTCAGGGTGCGCGCGCCGCTGGCCAGCGCCAGCAGCTGGTGTCCGAGGCAGATGCCGAACACCGGGATGCCGGTTTCCACGATCTCCCGGATCGCCGCGATCGCGTAATCGCAGGGCTCGGGGTCGCCGGGACCGTTGGAGAGGAACACGCCGTCGGGCCGCATGGCCAGCGCGGTCGAGGCCGGCGTCTGCGCCGGCACCACCGTGAGGTCGCAGCCGCGATCGACCAGCATGCGCAGGATGTTGCGCTTGATGCCGTAGTCATAGGCCACGACCTTGAAGCGCGTGGCCGGGGCGCTCCGGTGCCCCTTCCCCAGCGCCCAGGATCCCTCGTTCCAGGAATAGGGCTCCCTGGTGCTGACCACCTGCGCCAGGTCCATTCCCTTCAGGCCAGGGAAGGCGCGCGCCAGTTCCAGCGCGCGCGGCTCGTTTACCTCGCCGGCCATGATGCAGCCGGTCTGCGCGCCTTTCTCGCGCAGGATGCGCGTCAGGCGGCGGGTGTCGATCTCGGCGATGCCGACCACGCCGCGCTCGTCGAGGTAATCGGAGAGGGTCTGCTCGCAGCGGAAGCTGCTGGCCGCCAGCGGCAGGTCGCGAATGATCAGGCCGGCTGCCCAGATCCGGTCGGACTCCTCATCCTCGCCGTTCACCCCGGTGTTGCCGATGTGCGGATAGGTCAGCGTGACGATCTGGCGCGCGTAGGACGGGTCGGTCAGGATCTCCTGGTAACCGGACATCGCGGTATTGAATACGACCTCGCCAGCACTCGCGCCCAGGGACCCGATCGACACACCACGGAACACGCTGCCATCTTCAAGCGCGAGAACGGCCGGCCGACGCAGCTCGGTAGTCAATGGTTTCTCCTCGTATGAACGTGGCGGCATGGCCGCCCGGAACGGTCTTCGGGCATCCCGAAGTCACGGCGAAGGCGTGCAGACAGCAGATTCAGGTCGCAAAAAAGCAAGGTGAAGGGCATTCACCTCGCTCCTGATCGCTTCAGACGCCGTTTATACCGGAAGTTCGGGACAGGCCAACGGAAATCTGAGGGGGCATTCTATGGGAATGCCCCCGGCAGCAAAAGAGGCAGTGGTATTACTTGTGGGTCCGGCCGCCGGCCGGGGTGCCGGTGACGAAGTGGCTGAGAATCGGGACATCGTTGCCGGGAAGCGCCAGCACGCTGCCCCGGCGGGTAGACAGGCGACAAGTTGCAGGAAGCGCATTCAGGCCGGGAAATTCGCCACGATCCAACCTGGCAGCAAGTGTGGCCACGGTGCTGGCGTGGCCCATATGGGTCATGACGGGCGGTGTGCGGGGGCAATAGCATGCGGCCGTGATGCCCGTTAATTCTTTTGTTGACACTGCTGCGATCGATGAGCGAACACCTCGACGGTGACATGCCGGACGGCCACCTTTCACCGCGCCTGCTCAGGGTCAGCCGCACGGAAGGCCGCTCCCCGCTCGCCATCGCATTCAGCCCCTGTCGCGGCGACGGTGTCCACGTGATGCGCGGCGGCGCCGGCCACGCGGTGATGATGATCTACGACCCCGACCGGCCGCCGATGGAGCGCATGGAGGTGTTCACCCGGGTCTACGGCCTGAACACGCAGGAATCGGCACTGGTGTGCGCGATTGCGGCCGGCGCATCACTCGGGGACATCGCACGCGCAAGCAAGCGCTCGCTGGAAGCCGTGCGCTCGCAGCTCAAGCGCATCTTCCGCAAGACCGGAACCTCGCGCCAGACCGAACTGGTGAAGCTGGTATTGAGCGGTCCCGCGGCCATGGTGCAGTGAACCGCATGGCCGCTCTCCCCCGCGAGATTCGTCTGCCCCCGAACCAGGAGGACTTTTCCGCCCTGGTCCACCTGCTGTACTCCAGCGTGACCGATCCCCCTCGCTTGAACGAGTTCCTGAGCCAGTGCAGCCTGCACCTGGGCGCCGTTTCGGCCGCCGTGGCCATCTGCGAGCTCGCCACCGGCCGCTGGCGCTATCTCGATTTCCATCCCGGGCCGGTCGACATCGCGCGGGTCTATGAGTCGCACTATTGCGAGGAAGACCCGGTGAAAGCTGCGCTGCTGCGACGCGCGCCCCGGCGCTTCTACCTCGGCCATGAACTGTGCGACGAGCAGACTCGGGGTACCCATCCGTACTGGACCGAGTGGTTCGCGCAGATGGAGTACTCGGACGTGTGCGCGGCGCGCATACCGCTGGGCCAGCACTACAGCTGCCATATCGGCTTCGTGCGCGACAATGCAACGGAACGTTTCGGCCAGCGGGAGGTGGCATTCCTGGACCTGCTGCTGCCGCACCTGGAGCAGGCGCTTCTGATCCACAACCGCCTGGGCCGGTTGATCATCCTGGCAGACCTGGCCCAGGAGCACCTGGCCCAGACCGGCGCCGGCTGCGTGATCCTCAACGGCGACGGCCGCATCAACTTCCGCAACCGCATCGCACAGGACCTGCTGCGCGACAGCAACGCGCTGGAGGAGAAGGACGGCACGATCCGGATCACGGACCCGCAGATCCACCTTCGATTCAGTCGACTGCTGCAGGACTGCATCCTGGTGTCACGGCTGTCCACTGTGATGAGCGGCGGAATGGTCGCGGTACCGCGCCCTGGCGCACTGCCCCTGAGCGTGGTCGTGCTGCCGTATCATGCCGTGTCGCATACCGAAACCGCGATCGGGCAGGGCAACAGCGCGATGGTGCTTCTCTACGATCCCGGCCGCTCGCGAATGGAGCCGCCGGGGATCCTGCGGGAACTGTACCGGCTCAGCGACGCCGAGGCACGACTCAGCTGGCGCCTGGCCAACGGCGAGACCCTCGAGGAAATCGCCACCGCGGAAGGTTCCAGCCGGGAAACCGTGCGCTCCCAGCTCAAGCGCATCTTCGCCAAGACCGGCACGAGCAGGCAGGCCGAACTGGTTCGCTTGATCCTCATCGGTCCCGCCCTGTGGGCGCAGGTGCCGGCACGATTGCAGCCGCCCGTCTGAACAAGACCACGGAAATGACCCATTTGGGTCAATTTTCAAAGAAATCCCTTGATACCATGCTTGAGCCGGCACCGGCGCCGGCTACCATGCGCACGTGCCTACGAATTCAATCGGTTACCCGCCGCAGGGAATTCCGGGCAAGCCTCGCCAGAGCGCTTGCACAAGCGGCCAGAGTACCGTCGCGACAGGACAACACGGCATGGAAGACGCAACTCAACTCAATGCGCTGATCGGGGACATCTATACAGCTGCGCTCGCGACGGACGATCCGACGCCGCTGCTGCGGCGGATCAGCGAGTACCTGGGGTTCGAGGCATGTGCCCTGGTTACCACGCGCAATCGCAATGTCGGGGCCAGCTGCAACGCAAGCTGGGGTCTGGACGTCGCCACGTGCGAACGTGCCGAACGCGATTTCGGCTCGACCCTGTTGTTCACGCGATTGAACGGGCGCGAAATCCAGCCCGGGGAATTCGGCTTCGATGGGGAATTCGTCTCCGAGGCCGAGATGCGCAAGGAGCCTGTCTACCACGAGTTCCTGGTACCGAACCGTATCCAGCACGGCGCCAAGATCTGCCTCGAGAACTCCGGCGATCGACTGATTTTCGTCAATTTCGGCCAACCGGCAGTGGGTGACCGTCGCCGGCAGAAGCAACTGCTGTCAATGCTTGCCCCCCACTGGGCCCGCGCGACCAGGATATTCCTGAAGCTGGGCCAGATCGACGTGCTGCAGCACGCTCACTCGGACGCGGCAAATCTGGCGCCGTTCGCGATCGTGATACTGGACGACACCGGGGCCTTGTACCTGGCGAACCGCAAGGCCGAGCAATCGCTCCGGAGCGACGGGCTCGCGTTGCTGCACAACGGCCTGCACGCGGCACGGGACGGGGAACAGCAGCGCCTGCAGCAGGCGATCCGCGCGGCCATTGCGTCTAGCAAGTCGGCGGCCGGCGCGGTTCAGGGTGCCGATCTCTGCATCTCGCGGCCCTCGGGCCGGCGCAGCTACCAGGTGGTCGTGACACCGCTGCCACCGGCAACCCAGCAATGGGGCCAGCGGCGACCCGCCGCCGCCGTGGTCATATTCGATCCCGACGAGGAGATGGGCGCATCCATCGAGCGCTGCCGCGACGTCTTCGGCTTTACCCGCGCCGAGGCGCAGATCGCGCTGGGCATCATGCAGGGCCGCTCACTGGAACAGATAGCGTCCGCGCAGGGCAACGCCGTCGCCACCGCGCGCAACCTGCTCAAGCGCGTGTACGTGAAGACCGGCGTGAACCGCCAAAGCGAACTTGCCCGGGTGATGCTTCACTCGCCGCTGCTGCTGCCAACTCAAGGCAGCAGTCACGCGGAGATGCAACACTAGCTCCGGGGCAACGCCGCATAGCTCTGACCCCTGCCCTGTGTCGATCCGGGATTGCGGATTCACAACTCCAGTACATCCCGCATGCTGTAAAGACCCGGCGCGCGGCCGGGCAGCCAGGCGGCGGCGCGCACCGCGCCGCGCGCGAAAGCCATGCGACTGCTCGCCTTGTGCGTGATCTCGATGCGCTCGCCGT
>JAGPES010000193.1 GCA_018057015.1 Pseudomonadales bacterium
GCAGCCCATTGGTGTCGAGCGGATCGGCCATGTTCAGATGTCGCCCGTGAGCTTCATCAGTTCGTCTTCGGCTTCGCGCACCTTCTGCGCGGAGATGGCGGCGTACTTCAGGCCCGCCATGCCGCCGTAGTCGAGGATCTTGGGTACGCGCAGGCCGGCATCGCAGTAAGCCTTGACGATCCTGGCCACCTGTTGCGGCGACCCGTGGGGCACCAGGTCCAGGATCGCCCGCGGCTCGACCCTGGCGAGAAATTCGAGGATGCGCTCGCGCGTCAGCACGCCGGGATCGATGTCCTGGTAGCCGCGCCAGCCTTCGCCCATCGGGTGTTCGTGGCCGAACTTCCTCAGCTCCGCTGCCGGCACCTGCAGCAGGATCGCCTTGACCAGCGGTGCTTGCAGGATCGCGTCGAGCTCGTCGTCGTCACCGATCAGGCTGATGAGGATGAAAGCCGGCACGATCGCCATCGGGTCGCGCCCGGCGCGTTCGGCCGAATCGCGCACCAGCGCGAGCTTCGCGGCGTAATCCTCCGGTGTCCAGGCGCCGGCCGGCCACCAGCCATCGGCATAGCGACCGGTGATCTCCAGCATGCGCGGCCCGCTGGCGCCGATCCAGATCGGGGGGCAGCGTCCGTTGCAGGGCTCCGTGTCCATGCGCGCGTGATGGAGACGGAAGAAGCGCCCCTCGAAATCGACCGGACCTTCGCTCTCCCACAGCAGCCGGATGAGCCGCACCGCCTCTTCGAAGCGGCTGATCGGGGTGGAGAAGTCGAAGCCGTAGGGCACCGTGTTTTCCGTCTCGCCGCTGCCCAGGCCGAGGATGAAACGGCCCCCGGACAGATGGTCGAGCGTCAGCGCCGTCTGCGCCAGCATGACGGGGTGGCGCCGCACCGTATCGACGACGCTGGTCGCGATCGGCACGTTCTTCGTCAGCACCGCCGCGGCGCCCGCCACCGCCATGGCGTCGAGGTGGCGGTGCGGCGAGGGCGAGGCGGTGGCGAGATCGGTGAACTCCGGGGTCCAGATCGAATCGGGCCAGAAGCTCACCATGTGATCGGGCAGCCAGATCGAGTGGTAGCGCCCGGTATCCAGCGCCGCGACCTGGTCGATTCCCAGCGGAAGCGTGGTGCGCAGGAAAGCGGCGGGTTGGATCTTCACGCGATGCTCCCTGCCAGGTCTTCGCCGGTATGTCGAATCGCTCGACGTAGTCCCTGAACTGGCGGCGCACGCACTCCCTGGTCAGTCCGTATTCCTCCAGTGAGTACTCGTGCCTGCCATGCTTGTCCTTCGGGTTTCGCGCCAGGTAAGCCGCCATGGCGTTTTCGGCAGCCCCGGAGAGGGGCTCGTCGAAGTGCCTGTAGAGCGTCTTGATCTGGCCGATCGGATCGCGCATCCGCTCCTCGTAATGGGTGTCGAATATCGCGTGCGCGCCGTGCCTGTCGCGACAGGCCGAAGACGAACAACGGCTTTTCGATCGGGCGCTCGAGCAGTTCCGGATGCTGCTTCAGCCAATGCCCGAGCCGGGTCTGCGCTCGTGCGGCCGAAACGATGTCGTCAACCGTCATCTGACCTGCTCCATGCCCTTGCAGTCTGTTTGCTGAAATTTCCGATCGGGCCTGCGCGACGCCAGCACAGTCTATTGCATTGCGGGCCCGATCTCGATAACGCCGCGGCGATGGCATCTGCTTTCTGCCGCAGACGCACACCTGATGTTGTCGCCCGCCTGCCATGCAGGGTAAGTTAGGAGTTTCGAGGCGGGACCGGCGCCGACTGCATGCGCGCAGGCAGCGCAACGGGGCATGTCGGGCCGCAGGGGAGCGCAGGATGGATTTCGCTGAACGCTATGGTCCGTGGGCCGTCATTGCCGGCGCCTCCGAAGGCACGGGGCGTGCCTTTGCCCGCCAGGTGGCTGCCAACGGTGTCAACTGCATCCTGATCGCTCGCCGCGAAGGCCCGCTCACGGCGCTGGCAGAAGAACTCCGGACGCAATGCGGGGTCGATTGCATCACGGCGGCGATCGACCTGGCGGCGCCCGCGGCATGCGAGCGTATCGTCGCGGCCGTCGGCGAGCGCGATGTCGGGCTGCTCGTGAGCAATGCGGGATCCGATCCGAACGGCGCGTACTTCCTCGAGCGCGATCTGGCGACCTGGACGGAACTGGTTCAGCGCAACGTCGTGACTATGATGCAGTGCTGTCATCATTTCGCGCCGTCGATGTGCGCTCGCGGCCGTGGCGGCCTGCTGCTCGTCAATTCCGGCGCCTGCTATGGCGGCTCGAGCTTCATGGCCGCCTATTCCGCCAGCAAGGCGTTCACACTGTGTTTCGGCGAATCGCTGTGGACGGAGCTGCGCCACGATGGCGTCGACGTGCTGACCCTCGTGCTGCAGATGACCGACACGCCGGCATTTCGCGCCCTGCTCGCCGAAAAGGGGCTGCCGCTGCCAGCGTCCATCGCCTCGCCTGAGGAAGTGGCCGAGACCGGGCTCGCACGGCTGGCGCACGGTCCCGTTCACAACTGGGCTCTCGACGACGACGTCGGCGGCTATGCGATGGTTCCGGCCAGCGCACGCCGGGCGCGCGCGCTGGCGGTCGAGGAGGCCGGCAGCCGTGTGTTCGGCAAACGCCAGCAGCCGTTCATCCACCACGAAGCCGCCCGCACCACGGGCAAAGGAGATTCCGCGTGAGCGATGATTCCACTTACGTCCCGCCGCGGGTGTGGACCTGGAACAAGGATGCCGGCGGCCCCTTCGCGAGCATCAATCGTCCCGTCGCGGGGCCCACCCACGACAAGGAATTGCCCGTCGGACGCCATCCGTTGCAGCTCTATTCGCTCGCCACGCCCAACGGGATCAAGGTCGCGGTCATGCTCGAGGAGTTGCTGGCGCTCGGGCACCGGGGCGCGGAGTACGACGCCTGGCTGATCAATATCCTCGACGGCGAGCAGTTCGGCAGCGGATTCGTCGCGGTGAACCCTAACTCCAGGATCCCGGCACTGCTCGATCGCAGTACCCCGGCGCCGACGCGGGTTTTCGAGTCCGGCGCGATCCTGCTGTACCTTGCCGAGAAGTTCGGCGCCTTCCTGCCGACCGATCCGACCGTGCGCGCGGAGTGCATGTCGTGGCTCTTCTGGCAGATGGCCAACACGCCCTATCTGGGCGGGGGCTTCGGTCACTTCTACGCTTACGCGCCGATGAAGATCGAGTACGCGATCGATCGCTTCGCCATGGAGGTCAAGCGCCAGCTCGACGTGCTCGACCGCCACCTGGCGCACAGCGAGTACATGGCCGGCTCCACGTACACGATTGCCGACATGGCGATCTGGCCGTGGTACGGCGCACTGGTCAAGGGCTTGCTCTACGGCGGCGGGGAGTTCCTCGATGTGCAGTCCTACACGCACGTGATCCGCTGGACGGACGCGATCGCCGAGCGTCCCGCGGCGAAACGCGGACGCATGGTCAACTGCATCTGGGGTGATCCGGCGGGGCAGCTGCGCGAACGTCACGACGCCAGCGACTTCGAGAACCGGACGCAGGACAAGGCTGGCGCCTCGGGGGGGCAGGAAGCCTGAGCGCGTGCTGCGCTCGATCCCCCACGACCAGGAAAGCCTGCGTGAAAGTGCTGTTGATAAGCCGGTTCAGTCACCAGGAGCGATATTTCCGCGCCCTGGCCGCGCAGAGCGAGATCGCGATGGAGGTGCTGTCGCGCGAAGACCTGTCGCGTTACAGCGCCGACGTGGCGGGATGGCCATGGCAGGCGCAGTCGCGCAGCCTCACCGACACGCACATCGACCGGCTCACCTTTCGCCGGCGCAGTCCGCTGCGCGTGCTTCGCCCGTTGCGACGCGCCTTGCATGCGCTGTACGCAAGGCGAGACTACTCGCGTTTCCTCCAGGCCTTCGGCGAACGGCAGCCGGATGCGATCGTGGTCTGGAACGGGGGCCACTGGTTCTTCCAGGCGGCCATCCGGGCAGCGGCGGACATGGGCATCCGCGTGTTCTATTGCGAGAACGGGCTGTTGCCGAACACGACCACCTTCGATCCGCGTGGCGTGAATTACCGTAATTCCGTCCCGCGCGAGGCCGCGTTCTATCGCGCGCTGCCCCCCATGCCGGCGGTTGCATCGACCGATCTCGTGGCGCGTGCGCCGGGGCGCCGCATCCGGACCCGGCCGATCGTGCTGCCGGAACGTTACCTGTTCGTGCCGTTGCAGATGAACCGCGACACGCAGATCGTGTTCAACTCGCCCTGGATACGCGACATGTACCAGCTGCTGGGCGTGCTGCAGTCGGTCCTGGCGCGCATCGACGACAGGCAGCTGGCGATCGTCGTCAAGGAACACCCCTCCTGCACCGAGCGTTACGAGCGGCACCACCGCTCATTGCATCCGCGCCTGCTGTTCGCCAATGGCAACGCCACCAAAGAGCTGATCGACGCGGCCGAGGGCGTGATCACCGTCAATTCCACGGTCGGCCTGGAGGCAATGCTGCGCGAGCGCCGGGTGATCGTGATCGGCAACGCGTTCTATGACATCGCGGACCTCGTGCTCGGCGCGCGCGACGAGGACGCGCTGGTCGGGGCCATCAACGCGCTTGCCACGTGGCAGCCGGATGCACAGCTCAGGCGACAGTTCCTGGGCTACCTGTCCTCGGTGTACTGCATACCGACTAGCTGGCACGCTCCCGATGCGCGCCACTGCCGGCGCATCGAGGAGCGACTGCGCAACGTGATCGAGCACGGATTGCCGCTGTGACGCACCGGGTCGATTCGCATGGCACCGTTGCATGGCCGGATCGGGCCTGATGCGACTCGACCGCCTTGTGCAGGCGCGGCTTTCGTGTTCGGCGCGCACCGTGCACCTCTTGCTTGCCCGGCGAAAGGTGTTGCTGAACGGCGTGGCCGTCGATAGCGGCCGCCGACACATATCCGGATTCTGTCGCGTCGAGGTCGAGGGCAGGGTGCTGCAGGCGCGCGAGCCCGTCTACCTCATGATGCACAAGCCGCGCGGCTGCGTCAGCGCGACCACCGACGGCAGGAACGCCACCGTGCTGGACCTGATCGATCTGCCGTCAAAAGAGCAGCTCCACCTGGCCGGGCGATTGGACTTCAACACGACGGGCTTGTTGCTGCTGACCAACGACGGCCACTGGTCGCGCAGGATCACCCTGCCGCAGCGAAAGATAGCCAAGACCTACCGGGTGCAGACCAGGGACGAAATAACCGCGCAGTACGTGCGGACGTTCGCGACGGGAATCCATTTCCGCTTCGAGGACCTGACGACCCTGCCCGCGGAGCTGAAACTTCTGTCCGCCAACACAGCGGAGCTCACCCTTCATGAAGGCCGCTACCACCAGGTCAAGCGCATGTTCGGCTTCTTCCAGAACGAAGTCATCGGCCTGCATCGGCAATCGGTGGGTAACATTGTCCTGGATGCAGACCTCCTCCCGGGGCATTATCGGCATCTGTCCCCGGCGGAAGTTGCGTCGATTCGTTAGTGGTCCGACGATAGAGGCACGGTCCGGCCGCATCGACCGTCACGTTCCGCGGCGCGGCATCAGCACAAGCGAGAAGCCAGGACACCCGGGAGAGCGCATGCTGCACGATTTCGCGGTCGAGGTCTTCGAGGGCGAGCGCCTGCACCGGGAGTTGGCGGCGATGCGCGAGCGGGCTCCCGTGAGCCGCGCGCTGTTCGCCGGACAACCCGCGATGCTCATCACGGGGCACCAGGCCCTCGCCGAGGCATTCCGTGACAACGACCGCTTTCCTCCGGCCGACGCCTACCGCATCACCATCGAGCCCGTGCAGGGTGTGACCTTCCAGACCATGGAGGATGAGCAGCATCGACTCTATCGCCGCCTGGCCACGCCAGCTTTCCGTTCCCGCGCCGTGGATGCCATGGAGCAGGAGGGTCTGGCGCGTATTGCGCACGAACTCGTGGATCGCCTGGCTGGCACGCGGCAGGCCGATCTGGCGGCGTCGTTCACGCACCGCGTGGCCTTCCTGGTGATCAGCCGCATGCTGGGCATTCCTGCCCACAGGGAAGACGTGTTCCGCGATTGGGCGGTCGGTTTCCTGGAGTATCCCCGCGATCCGGAGCATTCACGGCGCTGCGCTGCGCAGATCACCGATTACCTGCTGCCGATCATTGCGGAGCGCCGACGGGAGCCGCGCGACGACGTCGTGTCCGCGCTGGTGATGGCTGACGCCGATGGTCACCGACTGACAGACGAGGAGATCCTGGCGCACATACGCCTGCTGTTCAGCGCCGGTGCCTCCACCACGACCGACGCGCTGGGCAACCTGCTGTATGCCCTGCTGGGCGAGCGCGAGCGATGGGAAAGACTGCTTGCAGAGCCGTCGTTGCGCAGCAATGCCATCGAAGAACTGTTGCGCTGGGAGACACCGGTGGCCGTGTTGCCGCGCCTGTCCGCTCCGAGGCCGGTGGAGTTTTTCGGTGTCGGGATTGCGCCTGCCACTTTCTGCCTGTTTGCAATCGCCG
>JAGPES010000194.1 GCA_018057015.1 Pseudomonadales bacterium
AGTCCCAGCCCGCGTCCGGGCGGGAGCGCGCGACCCCAGCCGGCCTTTTCGGCCGCGAGGCGGATCACGCCGGCGGCACGGCCGGTGTGCAGCGCGTCCGCATTGCCTTCCTGCAGCCAGCGCGGCGGACCGAGCTGTTCGAGCAGGAACTCGAGGTGGTCGCGCTTCGCCGCGACCGCCAGCTCGTGCAGGAAACTCTGCACCACGAAGGCGAACACGTTGGAGCCCGGCGCCCGCCAGGGGCCGCAGGGCGTGCGCCAGGGCAGCAGGGTCTGGCTCAACCGGTGCCGGGCGGGCAGGGGACCGGGAAAGGTCTGGGGCGAGAGCTGTCCGCCCGACACGGCGTTGCTGCCGTCGGCGCTGAAGCTCACCAGGCGATGCCGCCAGCCCGCCAGGCGCCCGTCCGCATCCAGCCCCGCCGTCAGCCGGTGGAAGCCGCCGGCGCGGAAGAAGTCGTGCTGCATGTCGTCCTCGCGCGTCCACTGCAGGCGCACCGGGCCAGCGACGCGCTGCGCGATGGCCGCGGTCTCGCACATCCATTCGTTGACCAACCGGCGCCCGAAGCCGCCACCGCCGCGCCACTGGTTGACCGTGATGCGCTCCGGCGCCAGTCCACTCACGTGCGCGAGCAGGGGCAGGGCGCGCTGCGGGGCCTGCGTGGGGGCCCACAGTTCGAGGGCGCCGTCGCGCTGCCACGCCACGCAGCACTGTGGCTCGAGCTGCGCGTGGCTGACGAAGGCGTAGCGGTAGTCGGCTTCCAGGGTGCGCGCGGCGCCGGCAAGCGCCGCCTCGACATCGCCGCGCGCCGCGATCTCGATGGCCCCGTCCTTTCCCAGGACGTCTTCGGCCGCGCGGATCGCGCTGCTCCAGCTGTCGGTCGCGGCGTCCGATTCGTCCCAATCCACACGCAGCGCCGCCCTGGCCTTGAACGCGGTCCAGGTGCTCCGGGCGACGATGGCGACGCCGGGCATCAGCTCGTTCACCAGGCCGTTGCCCTCCAGGATGAAGGCGTCGACCACGCCGGGCAGGCGTTTGATCTCTTCGAGGTTCGCCTCGCGCGCACGCGCCCCGGTGGCGGGGCCCTTCTGGTACACCGCGGTGAGCAGCCCCGGCAGGTCCAGGTCGGCGGCGAACAGCGGCGCGCCGGTCACGATCGCGCGGTTGTCCACGCCGCCGATTCGCTGGCCGAGCAGGCGGAACTCGTCGCGCGATTTGAGCTTCAGCGCGTCGCCGCGCGGCACCGGCTGGCGCGCGGCCTCGGCGGCGAGTTCGAAGTAGGACAGTCGCCGGCCGCTTGCGGCGTGAAGCACGTGGCTGTCCGCGGTGCTGCATTCGACGCTGGACACGCCCCAGCGCGCCGCCGCGGCACCGACCAGCATCGTGCGCGCGGCGGCACCGGCGTGGCGCAGCGGTTCCCAGTGCGTGGGCACCGAGCGGGAACCGCCGGCGAACTGCTGCCCGTAGCGCGCCGCGTCGATCGCGGCCTGCTCGACGCGCACGTCGCACCAGGCCGCGTCGAGTTCCTCGGCCACGATCATTGGCAGGCTGGTCTTCACGCCCTGGCCGAGCTCCGGGTTGACGGCGTAGATCAGGATGTCTCGCTCGCGTATCGCAAGCCAGGCATTGGGCGCGAACGCGGCAGGGGCAGCAGCAGCGGAGCCCGCGCACGCCCGCGGAACGGCCGCCCCGCCGAGCACCAGTACGGCGCCGGAAATGCCGCTCAGCTGGAGGAAGCGGCGGCGCCCGATGCGGCGCACCGCGAGGGCCGTGTGCGGCGCGGGAGGTTCGGGCGCGGTCAGCTCGCGCAGGAAGCTGTCCTCGAGGCGCCAGGTGTGCTCGTGGCTCATGTCGCATCCTCCCGGCTCGCCAGCGCGCCCGCCGCGGCGTGGATCGCGCGACGGATGCGAAGGTAGGTGCCGCAACGGCACAGGTTGCCGTCCAGCGCGCGGTCGATGTCGGCGTCGGTGGGCGCGGGATTGGTCTCGAGCAGCGCCACGGCCGTCATCAACTGTCCGCTCTGGCAATAGCCGCACTGCGCCACGTCCTCGCGCATCCAGGCTTGCTGCAGCGGGTGCAGGGTGCCGTCCGGGGCGGCGAGCCCCTCGACGGTGCGCACCCGGCGGCCCGCTGCCGCCGCGGCGGGCAGCACGCAGGCGCGAACCGGCTCGCCGTCGAGCAGGACGGTGCAGCTGCCGCACTGCGCGATGCCGCAGCCGTATTTCGCGCCAACCAGGCGCAGCTCGTCACGCAGCACCCACAGCAGCGGCGTGTCGGGATCGATGCCGTCGAGCACATGGGCGCGGCCATTGATATCGAGCGTGAGCATGCGCGAGCCTCCTTCCGCCGCGGCGGTCCGGGTTCAGCCAGGGACGGAATCGCGCTCGTCCACGACGAACATGCGAGTCTTCGAGCGGTCGAGGAAATTCTCCTCGTCCGCGGCGATCGCCGCGGCGACCTCTGGTCGCGCGTGGTGCTGCATCGCGGCGTCGTAGGCCGCGCGATCGGCAAACCACAGTTCGGTGATCACATCGAAGTCGCGCGGTGCCGCGCCCGCGCTGACGAATGCCCCCTCGGGGTCGATGAAGTTGCGGCAGTAGCCGCGCACGCCGGGGAGCGTGCGCAGGATCAGCGGCGCGTGGTTGTTCTCGTAGTACGAGATGAACTCCTCGCGCGAGAGCCCCGGCTTGCATTTGAGCAGCGCAATCGATTTGTACATTGGATCCTGCCTCGGTGACTCAGGTTTCGTCGGGACAGTTGAAGTATTCCTGGTAGCGCCGGAAGAAGGCGCGCTTGCGCGCGTTCTCCTGCTGCTCGCCCACGCTGTAGCGATGCTTGCCGAACTTGCCCTGGGGCTTGTGCGAGAGATAGTCGCGCATCCCCGCCAGGGCTGCATCCGAAAGCTCCAGCCCGACGTCGTGATAGAGGGTCCGCAGCGCGGCGAGCGGATTGTCGATCATGTCGACATAGCGGAAATTGTGGATCTGCGCGCGCGGCACCGCGCCGGACTCGATCAGGGCGATGACGCCGTCCAGGCGCGCCGCGCCGCTCTGCGGGGTCATCAGGCTCTCGAAGGCGCCGGCGTCGAAGGCCTTGCCGGAACGCATCCAGTACAGCGTGCCGAGCAGGTTGGTGACCGAGGCCTGCGCCACCACCGGGTCGCGGTGCGTCACCACGACGCGCGCGTCGGGGAAGGTGCGGAACAGCACCGGCAGCGTTCCCAGGTGCGAGGGCGATTTCAGCAGCCAGTGGCGGCGCGGGTTGCGCCACTGCAACAGCTTCAGCATGCGCTTGTAGTAGGCGTAGGGCTCGTCGAGCGCCTGGCGGAAGAACCACTCGTTGTAGGAGGGGATCTGGAACTGCCCGGGCAGGTTTTCCGACATGAAGGTGCAACTCATCGCGACGATGCACTCGTTAGGGATCGTTGCGCCCATCTCGTGCATCGCGGCGTAGCTCGGCACCACGCGCTGCCACTGCGTCACCAGCTGCTCGCAGCGCGCGATGCGCGGGTCCGTGAGATAGCTCGCGCGCTCCGGCGGCGGGAAGGGGAACATGATTTCCCACTGGCGCGGCGAGCCGAACTGCGGATCCTGCGCCAGCAGCTCGAAGGTGATCGAGGTGCCCGAGCGCGGCAGGCCGGTCACGATCACGGGGCGATCCACGACCTCGTCGTCGATCTCGGGATGCGCGGCGTAGGCCGCCTCGATGCCCAGGCGCGCCTCCAGCCAGATCAGGATGTCCGAGCGCGTCATCAGCCGGCCCAGCAGGTGCAGTTCGGCGTCCTGCTCCAGCGCCTTCAGAAAGGTCCGGAAGCCTTCTTCCCACTGCCCACCGCCGAAATCGGAGAACCCCGTGTTGCGGCGCGCGGTGGCCATCAGCTCGTCGGCCTGCAGCGGCACCAGGCTGCGGATGTCCATGTGGCTGCCTTCGTCGATGACGCGCTGAACCCATTCGGGCCGTGGCGGCGGTATGAAGCCGCCGGAAGAATTGCTGTTTCCCATACGGTGTGTCCGGTTCTCGCGACGCGCCGCCTGCCGGTCGCTCCGGGGCGAATGCTAGGAGAGATGACGGGCCGCCACAAGCCGCATCGACGCCTGCGCCGCGCGGGTGTCATCGCACTGTCATGTGCGCAGGCGATGCTCGGGAGGTTTTTCGATTTCCCAACCATTCGTCGAGGTAACCCCATGAAACGCCAGGTTCTTTCCGCCGCCATCGCGCTGGCACTCTGCGGCGCCGCGCACAGCGCGAGCGTCAACGCCCTCACGCTCGAGGTGCTCGGGAGCTACGACACCGGGCTCGCGGACATCGGGGATGAACGGACCGCGGGCGAGGTGGTCGCCGTACGCGGCGAGCGCATGTACGTGGCCAATGCCTCGGATGTCTCGGTGGACATCGTCGATATCGAGGACCCCGCCAGCCCGCGCCTCGTGAAGCGCGTGGATCTTTCCCGCCACGGCGCGGGCATCAACAGCATCGACGTGTCCGCGCACAACCTGGTCGCGGTGGCACTGGAGGCGGAAGACAAGACCGAACCGGGCACGATCGCCTTCCTCACGCCGGCCGGCAAGGTGATCCGCACGGCACGGGTCGGCGCGCTGCCCGACATGGTCACCTTCACCCCCGACGGGCGCAGGCTGCTGGTCGCCAACGAGGGCGAGCCCGATTGCTACGGCGACGGCTGCACCGACCCGATGGGCAGCGTCAGCGTGGTGACCGTGGTGCCGATGCGCCCGGTACTGCCGGTGGCCACCATCGGCTTCGAGGGTGTCGAGCTTCCCGCAGGCGTGCGCGTGTTCGGACCCGGAGCGAGCGCGGCGCAGGACCTGGAGCCGGAATACATCACGGTGAGCGCGGACGGACGCAGCGCCTGGGTGAGCCTGCAGGAGAACAATGCCATCGCGGCGCTGGACCTCGACACCAACCAGGTGCGCGAGGTGTTCGCGCTGGGCTACAAGGATCACGGCGTGGCCGGTGCAGGGCTCGATGCCAGCGATCGGGAGGTCAGTTCGACGCAGGGTACGATCAACATCCAGCCGTGGGCGCGGGTCAAGGGCATGTACCAGCCCGACGCGCTGGCATCGTTCACCGTCGATGGCGAGACCTTTGTGGTGTCGGCCAACGAGGGGGATGCGCGGGACTATGATGGCTTCGCCGAGGAAGAGCGCGCGCGTGATCTGCGCAATCTCCCCGGCTTTGAAGACATCGCCGCTATCCCGGGTATCGGCACCAACGCGGAGCTCGGCCGGCTCACCGTTACCAGTGCGAGGCCCTTCGGCGCCGACGGCAATGTCTACGTATTCGGCGCGCGCTCGATATCGATCTGGCACGGCACGAGCGGGGAACTGGTGGCGGACTCCGGCGACCAGCTCGAGCAGTGGACGGCCCAGGCCTACCCGGCGTTCTTCAACAGCACCAACGACGAAGACAACTTCGACAACCGCTCCGACAACAAGGGACCGGAGCCCGAAGGCGTGGCGATCGGCATGATCGGCGCGAATCGCTACGCTTTCGTGGGTCTGGAGCGCATCGGCGGCGTGGCGGTGTTCGACCTGAATGACGTTGCCGCGCCGGAAATGGCGGCGTACGCGAACAACCGCGATTTCGTGGCCGGAAACAAGATGCCGGCTCCCGACAGCGGCCCGGAGATCGTGCGCTTCGTGCCGGCCGACAGCAGTCCGAACGGCGAGCCGATGGTGGTGGTGGCGAACGAGGTGTCGGGCACCGTCACGCTCTGGCGCGTCAGCGAGTGACAGCGGCCGCCGTCACGCGCTCGAACATCTCCGTTATGGCCAGCGGGTTGATGTACTCACGCCAGTAGCACACCTTGCCCTCGCGAAAGCGCAGGATGCCCAGGTAGCGGTTGCTGTAGGGAACCCCGGTGGCGAGGTGGCGCGAGTCGGAGTGGTATTCCGCGATCAGCGTCCCGGGATCGACGAGGTCGTAGATCCGGTCGATGCGGTAGTCGAGCCCCGCCATCGCCGCCTGACCCGCATCGAAGAAGGCCCGGACCACGTCGCGGCCGACCATCGCCTCGTCCATGTCGGGAATGGGGCGGTACGGCCAGTCGCAGCAGACGTCCTCGGTCATGCAGGCGAAACCGGTATCCCAGTCCTTGCGCCCCAGTGCGTTCATCATGTGCAGGAATACGGCGCGGTTGCGCTCGCGCAGCTGCTGGTTCATCGCTTGCGTCCTCCCGGTGCGTCTGTACGGGTGCGCGTCACGGCCCCGACCCCTGGCGGCAGTAGTCTAGGCGGACCCTGCGGCGGCTGTATTCATGCGGGCGCATGAAGCGCGGCTGCGCGCGCCGCGTGCCCCCACCCCGCGGGGGGCCTTTGCAAAGCGGGTGCGGAAACCTACCATAACCCTCGGTCCGCCCCCCCCCCGGGCGAGACCCCATAAGTCGATAACAAGCCAGAGGTTCGAGCATGGGCGCTGCACAGCGGATTCGCGGCTACAACGACCTGATCGGGCTGGTCTACGA
>JAGPES010000195.1 GCA_018057015.1 Pseudomonadales bacterium
ACGCGATCTCGCTGACGCGCATGTACTTCAGCGCGGGATCGAGCAGATCGTCCCGGGCGGCGCGCAGACGACGGTCCCACAACCACTTGCTCACCGATATGCCCGCCTGGAAGAACAGGCTGTGCAGATAGCGCATCGAGATGCCGTTGGCCTTCGCGACCTTCTCCGGCGTCATCTCGGCATCCATGAAGTTCGCCTCCATGTACTCGAGAATGCGCCGGAACAGGGCGGACTGCCGCGAGTGGTGGCGTTCGTACTCCTCGTCGGCCTCGGAGCGCAGGATCGCCGCCGTCATGTCGAGCAGGCTCTCGGAAAGGGTGTACTGTTCCGGCAGGCTCAGCTCGCCGGCATCCAGCGCCACCGATCTGAGCATGGCGCACACAACGCTGACCAGGCATCCCTGCGGCAGCAGCCGCGGACGGAAATGGCGCTCCTTCTGGTGCCCCAGGACGCGCTCCCTGTAGACCGGGGCCGGAAAATGCAGTATCAGGCGACGGCTCTGCTGCGTGTGGATGATGCTGTAGGGCTCGCCCGCGTACATTATCACCAGGCTGCCGGGGTGCTGGGTGAATTCGCAATCACCCTGCCTTATGAGCACAGTGCCCTCGAGTTGCGTCGCGAGCAGGTAATCGTCGATCCGGTCCTGCGCGATGTCCTCGGCGCGGCGGTATATCGCGATCGGATCGATCGTGATGTCGAACAATTCGAGCTTCGCCAGGCGCCGTTCGCGACACGTGAAATTCTGGATCGGCCGATCGCGCACCTCCGTGCCCACCGTGACGTGGGCCTTGCGCACCGAGTCCTGCAACGCATCGCTGTCGACCATGTCGGCCTCTTCGAGGAGCTCGCCTGGAAGCACCCGCCCATACCACCGCCACGACCGGCCTGCGACCCTCGCGGAGTATCGATGCGGCTGCACGTAGAGTCAACGAATCACACGCCGGCAGGCAAGAGCTTATTATGTTTGCTGATTATCATTCGGTCAGCGATTTTTCGTCAATGCAGCCACCGTCACCGGCATCAGCCGGTGCGGGAACACGAACGAGAGGACTCCGGCAATGAAGCTTGCGACCTTCAGGATCAAGGCCAGCGGTACACAGACGATCGGCATATTCGACGGCCAGAACTACCGTGATGTCGTCGCCCTCGGCAAGGGCGCCATACCCGACACGATGGTGGCGGTGCTGGAAACGGGAGCGCTGGACCGGATCAGGTCCGTCATTGCCGCGGCCGATCCGCACGCGTGCAGTTACCCGCCCGATGCCGTGACCCTGCTCGCGCCGGTGCCGCGTCCCGGCAAGATCATCCACACCTCCTGCAATTTCCGCTCGCACCTCGATGAGCTCACCACCTGGCAGGCGCCGGAATGGCAGGAGCACGACTGGGACCAGTTCCACTACGAGCACCCCACCGGATTCCTCGAGGCGCCATCGTGCGTGGTGGGCAGCGGTGAGGCGGTCACTCCCCCGCCCTTCACGCGGCAACTGGATTACGAGATCGAGGTCGGCATCATCATCGGCCGCAAGGCGCTGCGCGTCAGCGTCGAGAACGCGCTCGACTACGTCGCGGGACTGACGATATTCAACGACCTCTCCGCCCGGGACATCCAGGCCCGCGAGCATGCGAACAACGTCATCCTCATGGGCAAGAGCTTCGACGGATCCTGCCCGCTCGGACCGTGGCTCGTCACGCTGGACGAAATAGGCGACATCAACGATCTGGAAATGAAGCTCTACCTCAATGGCGAGCTGCGCCAGGATTCGAACACGAAGAACACCCACTACAGCATCGCCGAGCTCGTCGCCTGGTGGTCGAACATGACCCTCGAGCCCGGCGACGTGATCACCACCGGCAGCCCCCCCGGCGTCATCTCGGGAATGAAGGTCCGCAACTGGCTCAAGGCGGGCGACCTGATCGAGGCTCGCGTCAAGTCGCTGGGCTGCCTCGTCACGCCGATAACCTGAGGATGAGTGAAGGGAGAATCGACATGTCGACGGTAGATGCGGAACTGGTTCAAAGGGCAATCGGGAGAATCGACCGGGACCGGCTGGTCAGGCTGGTCATGGGGCTGGTGGACATTCCCAGCCCGACGGGCTTCGAAGGGGACATGGCACGCGCGTACCATGAAGTGCTGCGCGGTTCGGGTTTCGACGCGACGCTGCAACCGATCGGCGATGCGCGATACAACGCCGTTGGCCGCCTGCAAGGTCACGGGAGCGGCAAATCACTGATGTTCAACGGTCATCTGGACACGTCCTTCGGACCCGAGCAGGCGCATCGCGGCATAGGCTACCAGTGCAAGGGCACGCTGGTGGACGATGAATGGATCTACGGCATGGGCTCCTTCAACATGAAGAGTGCACTGGCCACCTACGTGGTCGCCGTGGAGTCGATTCGCGCGGCCGGCATCCGGCTCGCCGGCGACGTCGTCATCGCCGGGGTCGCCGGCGAGATCGAGAAGGCGCCGGTGAACGACCACGAGGGTCCGCAATACCAGGGCTACGGCGTGGGAACCAAGTTCGCGATCACGCACGGCGCGATCGCCGATTTCTGCATCCTCGGCGAACCGACCAACATGATGCTGATACCGCGGCATTGCGGCAGCACCTGGGTGAAGATCACGGTCCCCGGACACCTTATCCACACCGCCTGGTCTGACGTCGAGAGAAACGCGATCAACCGGGCACGCAAGGTACTGGACGCGATTCACGACTGGATCCCCGGCTACTGCCAGCGCAACAGCCTCGGCGATTTCCAGCCGCGGGTGAACGTCTCGGCCATCGAGGGCGGTTGGAGCTGGCGCGGCGCGCGCACGCCGGACAATTGCGTGATCTACATGGACGTGCGAACACTGCCGGACGCCCTGCCCCTCGCCGCCTACAACGAAGTGCGCGCACTGATCGCCGCCCTCGTGCAGCAGAATCCCCAGCTCGAGGGAACGCGCGTCGAAACTTTCATGACGGTGCCCGGCACTTCGATTCCGGACGATCACGAACTGGTACGCAACATCGTGCGTGCACACACCGACCAGCTGGGCCAGCCGCCCCGTTTCGGCGTGGAGACGTGGATGAGCGACGCGGCGCACATGAACCGCTACGGCATACCGACCGTCAACTACGGCTCGGCCGGCCGGATACGCACCGGCGGCGGCGGATTCTCGACCCACCAGGGCGAAGCCGTGCACATCGGTGACATGCTCGACATCATCAAGGTCTATATCCAGCTGATCATGCAGGTCTGCGGCGCCACCGCCTGAGCGCAGGCCCCGCCGGGCGCACCACAGAGGGAACGGCGAACATGAAACGCCCCCACGAACGCTTCGAGTATTCGGCGATCAGCCGGCGTCCGCGCTGGCAGCTGCCCGAGGGCAAGCGGATCGCGGTCTATACCGTCGTCAATATCGAGGAGTGGGATATAGACAAGCCCGTTCCGCGCGAATACGTCACCTCGCCGGCGGGCGTCAGCACGATACCCAACATACCGAACTGGGCGTGGCACGAATACGGCATGCGGGTAGGGATCTGGCGCCTGATGGACGCGTTGGGCAGCCGCGGCCTGCGCGCGAGCGCCGCGATCAACGCGCGGGTCTGCCTCGGACCGGGGGAGCCTGTCGCACGTGCGATGCGTGATGCGGGTTGGGAGTTCATGGGCCACGGTTTCCACCAGGCGGCACTGCACACCGTGGCAGATCAACAGAAGAACATCGGCGACTCCTTCGAGGTACTGCGCGAATATACCGGCAAGGCGCCCAAGGGCTGGCTCGGACCAGGCCTGCAAGAGACGCTCGATACGCTGGATCACCTCGCCCGGACCGGTTTTCGCTATGTGACCGACTGGCCGATGGACGAGCACCCCGTCACGCTGCGCACCAGCTCGCAGCCGATCGTGGCGATGCCCTACACGATGGAACTCAGCGACCTGCCGATGATGGTCGTGCACCAACACGAGTCGCGCGTGTGGCTCGAACGCGTCATCGACCAGTTCGACCGGCTCTATCAGGAGGGCCTGCAGCAACCGCGCGTCATGTCGATGAGCGTCCATCCCTACATCATGGGAGTTCCGCATCGCATCAGGTATTTCGAGGCGGCATACGATTACATGCTCAAGCATGAGGGCGTCTGGTTCGCCACCGCGGAAGAGATATACGACTGGTATAGCGCCCCGACCCCCTGATCCTGCGCCTCAGCCTGCCTTGGCGGTCAACGAATCACACACTGCCAGACAAGACAGCGTCGACAGCATTGCTTAGGATCCGGGTTCGTCGAATCACCGCGCATCGGGCTGGTGGTTCCCCCCTCAAATGCAACCAACGCGGGATGTCGACCATGGGCACGATTGCGAGGAACCAGATATGGACGAGTTCGCTGAACACGATGGATCGTGTGCAGCGCGGTTTCGACCGCAGCAAGACCATTCGTTTCTATGACACGACGCTGCGCGACGGCGAGCAATCCGTCGGCATCTGCTTCACTGCCGAGGAGAAATTCGCGATCGCGTGCAAGCTCTCCGAGCTCGGAGTCGGCAGGATCGAGTCGGGTTTCCCGCGCGTTTCGGAGGAGGACACCCGCGCTGTCGCAAGGATTCTCGCGGCCGGCCTGGAGTCGGAGATCTGGGGCTTCGCCCGTTGCGTCCAGGCCGACATCGACGCACACATCGAGCTGGGAACCCGGTACATGCTGATCGAGATCTCGACCAGCGAGCTGAAGATGAAGGCGTACGGTTTCAGCCGGCAGCAGGTGCTGCAGCGCGTCACCGCTTCGGTCCGGCATGCCAAGTCCAACGGCATCAAGCGGGTGAATTTCTTCGCCGTCGACAGCACACGCAGCGATGCGGATTTCCTGCGCGAGACCTATGTCGCCGCGCTCGATGCCGGCGCCGACGAAGTATCCGTCGTGGACACCATCGGCGCGTGCGCGCCCGAGGCCGTCGAGTACCTGATCGCCGAGGTCAGGTCCTGGGTCGGCGACTCGGTGCCGATTCACTGGCACGGTCACAACGATTTCGGGCTCGCGACCGCATCTGCGATCGCTGCCGTGCGCGGCGGCGCCGACTGGATCCAGGGAACCATCAACGGCATGGGAGAGCGCGCCGGAAACGCGGATATCTGCGAGGTCGCACTGGCGTTGCAATGCCTCTACGACGTACCGGTGGAACTCGACCTCACCAAGGCACGCGAGACCTCGAGACTCGTGCAGCAAGCAGGCAACTATACGGTCGACGGCTGGAAGCCCGTGGTTGGCGAACACCTGTACACGAGGGAGAGCGGTGCCGTCGCCACCCAGTTCCACATTCCCGAGGCGATAGAGCCCTACTCCGCCGACATCGTCGCCGCACAGCGCCGGATCGTCCTCGGCAAGAAGAGCGGTCTGGCCAATATCAAGCTGAAACTCGAGGAACTGGGTCTTGACGTGCCGGCGGAAAGGCACGGCGCAATCCTCGACCAGGTCAAGACGCGGTCGTCCGCGGCGAAACGCCTGATCGGCGACGAGGAATTTCGCAGTATCGTCGGCGAAGTGGGCTGATCAGCGCTTGGCTGCGCGTTACCGGGACAGTCGATACAACACACAGGGAGAATCGGGATGAGCAACGTCACCGTCGGGATCATTTTCAAATCGTATGAATCGCTGAAATCCATCCAGGCCTACGCGCGACAGTCCGAGGAGTCCGGCTTCAGCGGCGGATTCTGGATTGCGGAGGCCTATCACTGGTTTCGCCAGTACGGCCTGGAAGCTCGAGGCTGCTTCACGACGCTGGCCGCGGCAACGATGGCCACACGCACGATTCCGATCGGGCTGGGCATCACCTCGCCCTACATGCGCCATCCGACCATCCAGGCGTCGGAGTGCGCCGCGATCGACGAGTTGTCCAATGGCCGGTTCATCATGGGCATCGGCGTCGGCAAGGTCGGCATCGAGTACCTCGAGTACGACACCGACAAGATGAAGCCGGTGCCCGTGCACCACGAGTCGATGGAGATCATGCGCCGCATATTCTCCGGCCGCCAGTTCAGCTACAAGGGGGAGTTCTTCGAATCCTCGATGCCGCCCTTCGATCGCGCCACGGGCGGTTTGCGCACGGAAATCCCGATATACGTCGGTGCGACCGGCCCGTTCATGCAGCGCCTGGCGGGACGCGAGAGCGACGGAATGCTGCTCGCAGGCCTGACCTCGCCCGCCTTCGTCAGATATGCCCGGGACAACATGCGCAAGGGCGCCGAGCAGGCCGGACGCACGTTGCCTGCGGACTTTCCCGTCGGCGGCGTGATCCTGGCCGCCTGCTCGAAGGATGGCGCGAAAGCGAAAACGGCGACGCGCAGTTACACGGGCACCTACATCGTGAACAAGCTGCGCAATATCAAGAACGACACGATACTGGCCGGGTCGGGATTGCCCGACTCGTCCTGGGATCCGTTTCGCAAG
>JAGPES010000196.1 GCA_018057015.1 Pseudomonadales bacterium
CGCATCGCGATGGACAGTCTCGCGGCGCACGGGGACCGCCTCGCGTTCACCACGGATTCCTTCGTCGTGGATCCGCTCGAATTTCCCGGTGGCGACATCGGCAGGCTCGCGGTCTTCGGCACCGTGAATGACCTCGCGGTCAGCGGCGCTCGGCCGCTGTACCTCTCGTGCGCCCTGATCCTGGAAGAGGGGCTGGAGCTCGCACTGCTCGAGCGCATGCTGGGCAGCATGAAGGAGGCCGCGCGCGAGGCCGGCGTCAGCATCGTGACCGGGGACATCAAGGTCGTGCAGCGCGGCGCCGCCGACAAGCTGTTCATCAACACGGCGGGAATCGGCGTGGTGCCCGCGGGCGTGGAGATCGGCGCGCACCGCGCTGCGCCGGGCGACGTCGTGATCGTCAACGGTCACCTCGGCGACCACGGGGCGGCTATCCTGCAGGCGCGCGGCGAGCTCGCGCTGTCGGCGGCCATCGCTTCCGACTGCCAGTCGCTGCACGGATTGATCGATTGCATGCGCACCGCCTGCCCCGACATCCACTGCCTGCGCGATGCTACGCGCGGCGGTCTCGCCACGGTGCTGAACGAGTTCGCGCAGTCCTCGGGCGTGGGCATCCGCCTCGACGAAGGCAGCCTGCCGGTGCGCGCCGTGGTGCGCGGCGTGTGCGAGATCCTCGGCCTAGATGCGCTCTACCTCGCCAACGAAGGCAAGCTGGTGGCGATCGTCCCGGCCGGGCACGCCGAACGCACACTGGCCGCGATGCGCGGGCACCCGGCCGGCACCGACAGCCGCGTCATCGGCGAAGTGATCGCCGCAGCGCGACCGCGCGTGACGCTGCGCACCGCCTTCGGCAGCGAACGCGTGGTCGACATGCTGGTCGGGGAGCAATTGCCGCGCATCTGCTGAACCAACGACCGGCAGCCGGCGTGCAGAAGTTCGGGACCCCGGGATTGCGGATGCGCAAGCCTCCGCCCGTGTCATGCGCGGGCTGGTCCCGGAAACCCGTGCAATAGTTGCTCGCCAACGAGGCGTACGCGGATGCAGATCAATCTCTACCTGTCACTGATCCCCGAGGCGTTGATCGCCTCGATGCTGGCGCCGGAGGAATTCGGCAGCTACTACGCCACGGGCACGGCACACAAGACCCGCGGGCAGGCGATGTTCTTGGAGCTCGATCCGGGCTTTCGCGACGCGTACTTTCCCGTCGAGGAGGGGCTGCGCCGCTGCGCAGCCCACGATGCGGGCAGCCCCAACGCGACCACCTACATCAGCGTGTACCGCGTGCTGGAGCACGTGCGGCTCGACGCCATCCGCAAACTGCACCTCGTGACGAGGGACGGGCGCACGCTGGCGCTCGAGGCGAGCGCCGCGCTGCCGCAGGAGACGGACGTGCTGCACCTGTATCAGGAAATCGCCCCGGTGCACCCGCTGGTGGTGAGCACGCTGGGGCCGCGGGCATTCTACGAGCTCATCGTGCGCGATCCCGCGAGCCTGCTGCGGCTCCCGGCGATCTGCTTCGCGGAGATGCAACTGGGCGAACTGGCCGCGGACCCCGAACACGGCAGGGTGCGCGATCTGCCCTACGCCAACATCGACCATCTGCGCCAGTGCCTGCTGGAGCTTCGCACCAAGGCCGTGCACACCAAGATGGTCGACCGCGTTCACCCGCCCGAATTCGCGTATCGCGTGCTGGAGAACGGTATTTACGCGGGAAATACGAGCGGCCTGCTTTACTTCCCGCTCCCCGCTGTCGGCGAGTTGCGCGAAAGGCACTACGCCTGGTGGCGATCTGCGGCGATGCCGCAATAGCATCGCGCGAACGGGAGAATTGACCGGATGTCGTTGTCACCGCTCTGGGGCTGGCTCGTGCTGCTGTCGGGCCTGCTCTCGATGGGGACCGCGTTGTGGCTGTTCCGCTGGGTGATGCGGCAGGACGCGGGCTCAGCGCGAGCGCAGGAAGTGGCGTCGTGGATTCGGGACGGATCCCGGGCGTACCTGCGCAAGCTCTACGGCGCGCTCGCGCTGGTCGCTCTGATGCTGGGAGTGTTCATCGCGCTGGTGTACGCCGTGGACATCGACAGCCTGGCTGGCGCCCGCCTCGAGTTGAACCCCTGCCGGGGCCTTGCGATGGCGGCTGCCTTCGTGGCCGGCGCACTGGCATCGGCACTGGCAGGCTTTCTCGGCATGAGCGTGGCGGTGGAAGCCAACGTACGCAGCGCGGCGGCGGCGCGCATCGGCCTCGAACGCGCCTTCGACGTGGCGTTCCATGCCGGCACGGTGATGGGGCTGGCGATGGTGGGGCTCGCAACGCTGGGCATGAGCCTGATCTATCTGCTCGGGGGCGACACGGAAATCCTGCTGGGATTCAGTTTTGGCGCGTCCGCGACGGCGCTGCTGGCGAAAGCGGGCGGCGGCATCTACACCAAGGCCGCGGACAATCGCCGCCGACCTCGTCGGCAAGATCGAGGTCGGGATGCCGGAAGACGATCCGCGCAATCCGGCGGTGGTGGCGGACAATGTCGGCGACAACGTCGGGGACGTGGCGGGCATGGGCGCGGACATGTTCGACAGTTTCGTCGCGAGCACCGTGGCGGCCATGCTGCTGGGCACCGCGCTCTTTGCCGGCGATGCAACACAGCAGGTGAAATACACCCTGTTGCCGCTGCTGCTGTGCGCGCTGGGCATACTCGCCTCGCTGCTCGGCACGCGCCTGGTTCGGATCGGCGCGAACGGCGACCCGGGTGCCGCGCTCAACCGCGGCACCTGGGGCACCTGCCTGCTTTTCGCCGTGATGGTTTGCGCTCTGGTGGCCATCGGCGGCTACAACCCCGGCGTGCTGTGGGCCACGCTCGCCGGCCTGACAGCCGGCGTCGTCATCGGCTTGACGTCGGACTACTTCACATCGACCGCCTTCCGCCCCGTACGCGAAACGGCGCGTGTGTCGGGGTCCGGCGCGGCCATCAACATCATCACCGGCTTCAGTTACGGGCTCGCGAGCATCGTGCCCTCGGTGATCGGGATCGTCGCCGCGACGCTCGCCTCCTACCAGCTCTGCGAGATGTCCGGCATCAGTGGCCTGTATGGCATCGGCATCAGCGCCGTGAGCATGCTCGCGGTCAGTGGCATCGTGGCTTCGTCGGACGCCTACGGGCCGATCGTGGACAACGCGCGCGGCATCGCCGAGATGTCGGGCATGCCGCACGAGGTCATCGTCACGGCCGATGTGCTGGACGAGGCCGGCAACACCGCCAAGGCGGTCACCAAGGGCTTCGCGATCAGCGCGGCGGCGCTGACCGTGCTCGCGCTGTTCGCGGCCTTCGCCGAGCTCGTGGCCGCCAGCGGCGTGCAGCTGACGCTCAGCCTGCGCGAACCGGTGGTCGTCGCGGGCGTGTTGCTCGGCGCGGCCACGCCGCCCCTGTTCAGCGCGTTGACGATGCTGGCGGTAACGCGCAACGCCTTTCGCATGATCGACGAGATCCGCCGCCAGTTCCGCGAGCACCCCGGCGTGCTGGCCGGCACCGAGTCGCCCGACTACGCGGCCTGCGTCGGACTGGCGGCACAGGGTGCACTGTCGGCGCTGCTCGTCCCCGCGCTGATGGCCATCCTGCTGCCGGTCGTGGTGGGCGTCGCCCTGGGCCCGGAGGCATTGGGCGGCTTCCTCGGCGGCAGCATCTTCACGGGCGTGATCTTCGCATTGCTCATGTCAAACGCGGGCGGGCTGTGGGACAACGCGAAGAAATTCGTCGAGTCGGGCGAATACGGCGGCTATGGCTCGGCGGCGCACATGGCGAGCATCGTCGGCGATACCGTCGGCGACCCGTTCAAGGACACGGCAGGCCCGTCATTGAACACGTTGATCACGGTGATGTCGCTGGTCGCCTCGCTGATTGCACCGCTGGTGGCGGCGCTGCACCGGCTCTGAGCCGCCGATCTGTCCGAACCGCCACGTCGCCCGCCGTGCCCGGCAGGCTCCACGCCGCGCCAATCGCTTCTCTCGCGATCAACGAGTTGCGCGGCGTCCGCACGAGCATGCGCCCGAGCAGCCCGCTCAGGCCTGGAACTTGTGCCCCCAGAGGCTCGGCAGCGTGCTCACGGTCGGGGTGTAGCCTTCCCAGTCCATCTGCAGGCCCTCGCAGCCGAACTCCAGCGCGAAGCCGCCGGGCGTGGCCATGTAGAACGACAGCATGCGGTCGTTGGTGTGGCGACCGAGCGTGGAGACCACCGGGATGCCAGCGGCGTTGACGCGGTCCAGGCAATAGCCCACCTCGTCCACGTCGGTGACCTCGACCATCGCGTGCACGCAGCCCGAGGGGTTGTCGTTGGGGTCCTCGTAGAGCGCGAGGCTGTGATGGCGCGGGTTGTCGACGTGCATGAAGTGCAGGCCCTGGCCGGGATCCTTCGGGTCGGGCGAGAAATGGAAGTGCATGTAGTCGGTGTCGGCGAAGCCGAGCACCTCGCGGTAGAAGCGGCGCGTCGCGGCGAGCTTCTTCGTCGGCAGCACGATGTGGCCGAGGCCCATGTTGCCGTTGAATCCGGTCTCGAACGCGGCGATGCCCGCGGGCGAGATGAACTTCGCGTAGTCGAGGTCCGCGCCGTGGTAGAGCTCGAGCGTGGCGCCCGCGGGATCCTGCAGCCGGGCCACGGCACGCACGCGGCGCTGGCGCGCGACGTCGGCGCCGGGCACCTCGAAGGCCACGCCGGCGGCGCGCAGTTCCTCCAGCGCCGCGGCGAAGGCTTCCTCGCTCTCGAGCTCCCAGCCGGCGAAGGCGAGGCGGTCGCGCCCGCCGGGATAAACCGCGAAGCGGTACGGACGCGCGTCCATCTTCAGGTACACGTTGCCGTCGGCAGGCATCGTGGGGGCGAGTTGCAGACCGAGGATATTCGTTCCGTAGTCGCGCCACTTCGACAGGTCGGTGGACTCGATCCACAGATAACCCAGGCTCTTGATCTTCATTGGCTCTCCTCAGCGTTGGTGGTGGTTGGCATGCAGTGGAACGTGTGTCAGTGCGCCGCGGCCGCGCCGGACCAGTCGATCAGCGCGAGTTGCCAGGTGGCGAGTATCAGCAGGCCGAAGCCGATGCGGTACCAGGCGAAGGCCGCGTAGGAATGGTTGGAGACGAACTTGAGCAGCGCGCGCACCGCGACCATCGCGAACACGAACGAGGTGACGAAGCCGACGGCAAACACCGGCAGGTCCGCGGCCCGGAACAGCTCGCGGTACTCGTAGCCCGAATACACCGCGGCGCCGACCATGGTCGGCATCGCGAGGAAGAACGAGAACTCGGTGGCGGCGCGGCGCGACAGCCCGAACAGCAGTCCGCCGATGATCGTCGCACCGGAACGCGAGGTGCCCGGCACCAGCGCAAGGCACTGGGCGCAGCCGACCTTCAGTGCGTGGTGCCAGTCCATCGCGTCCACGTCCGCGACGTCGACCGTGTGCTCGCGCCGCTCGGCCCAGAGGATCACCACGCCGCCCGCCACCAGCGCCACCGCCACCGTCAGCGGATTGAACAGGTGCTCGTGGATCTGGTCGGAGAAGGCCACGCCGAGCACGGCCGCCGGCAGGAATGCCAGCAGCAGGTTCACCGCGAAGCGCTGTGCATCCGGCTCGCGCGGCAACCGCACCACGACATCGACGATCTTCGCGCGGTATTCCCAAACCACCGCGAGGATCGCGCCGAGCTGGATGATGATGTTGAACGCCCTGGCACGCTCGCCACCGAACCCGATCAGGTCGGCGACGATGATCTGGTGCCCGGTGCTCGAGACCGGCAGGAATTCCGTGAGCCCCTCGACCACGCCGAGCAGCAGGGCCTGAATCAGCGGCCAGACATCCATCGCGTTCTCCTCAGCGCATGAACGCCTGGCCGCCGTCGAGCGGCAGCGAATGACCGGTGATATAGCGCGCATCGGGGCCGCACAGGAACACCACGGCGCGACCGATGTCGGTTTCGCAGTCGCCCACGCGACCCAGCGGGATGGTGTGGAAGAAGGCCGCGGCCTCCTCCGGGCGCGAGGCGATCCAGCCGTCCATCGCCGGCGACATCGCCAGCGGCAGCACGCAGTTGACGCGGATGCCGTCGGCACCCCACTCGCAGGCGGCGGCGCGCGTGAGCGCGCGGATGGCTTCCTTGGCCGCGGCGTAGGCGCCGTAGCCGATCGGGTCCCAGCGGATCGCCGACGACGAACCGAGGTTCACGATGCAGCCACCGTCGCGCAGATACGGATAGCAGGCCTTCATGAGGCGCAGCGTCGCCAGCGGCCCCGAGTCCATGCCTTCCTGGTAGTGCTCCTCGGTGACGTCGAGCAGGCGTCCCAGCGGCACGACCTGGGCGTTGTTGATCAGGATGTCGACGGTGCCGAGGGTGGCCACGGTCTGCTGCACGCAGCGCTCGATGT
>JAGPES010000197.1 GCA_018057015.1 Pseudomonadales bacterium
CTGCAGGGAGAAGGTTCGCGAGACCTTCGGCGAGGATGTTCGCACCAAGCTCAAGCGCATCAAGGAACGCGGCACTTACATCGTGGAAATCAAGGTATCGGGCGTGACCGAAAAACCCTTCACCGCGAAGTGCGAAGTTGCGCGCGACGGAACCCTGGGCAGCTTCGAGCACGACGGTCCCGCGAAGTAAGCGGCCTGCTACCCTCAATCCAGCCATGCCGGCACCGGCAGCTGCTTGCGGCGCAGGAACGAAGGATTGAACAGCTTGCTCCGGTAGCGCGTGCCGTTGTCGCAGAGGATGGTCACGATGGTGTGGCCGCGGCCCAGTTCGCGGGCGAGCCGCACGGCGCCGGCAATGTTGATTGCCGAGGATCCGCCGAGACAGAGCCCCTCGTGCTGCAGCAGCCCGAAGACGTAGGGCAACGCCTCGGCGTCCGTCACCTGGCAGGCGAAATCGGGCGTGAAGCCCTCGAGGTTGCCGGTGAGGCGCGACTGCCCGATACCCTCGGTGATCGATTCCCCCGTCACGCGCAGCTCGCCGTGCGCGTAGTGGTTGTAGAGTGCCGCACCGCCGGGATCCGCGAGCCCGATGCGCACGCCCGGTTTCTGCGCACGCAGGTAGGCGGCCACGCCGGCGAGCGTGCCGCCGGTGCCCACCGAGCAGACAAAGCCGTCGACGCACCCGCCCGTCTGCTCCCAGATCTCGCGCCCGGTGGTGTCGCGGTGGATTGCACGGTTGGCGGTGTTGTCGAACTGGTTGGCCCAGACCGCGCCCTCGGGCTCGCGCCTGGCGTACTCCTGCGCGAGCCGGCCGGAGATCTTCACGTAGTGGTTGGGATCGCTCGCGGGCACCGCGGGCACCAGCTTGAGCTCGGCGCCGCAGAGCATCAGCATCTCGATCTTCTCCGGGCTCTGCGTATCCGGGATCACGATCGTGGTGCGGTAGCCGAGCGCATTGCCCAGCAGGCTCAGCCCGATGCCGGTATTGCCCGCCGTGCCCTCGACGATGCGTCCGCCCGGGCGCAGCGTGCCGCGACGCTCGGCGTCGCGGATGATGCCGAGCGCGGTGCGGTCCTTGACCGATCCGCCCGGGTTCATGAATTCCGCCTTGCCGAGGATCTCGCACCCCGTCAGTTCCGACGCCTGCCGCAGGCGCACCAGCGGCGTGTTGCCGATCAGGCCCGCGAGTCCGCTGCTGTTCTCCATGCCGCTCCCCGGAGGTTCCAACTGGGGCGCAACTATACCCGCTCCGATGCAGCGCCGGCCACGACGCGCAGTCCTGCCAGCGCCGCGGCATCGGCCGCGAACACCCCGTGCTCGCAGATCAGCCCGGTGACCAGCCGCGCCGGCGTGACATCGAAGGCGAAGTTCGCCGCACGGCTCGCCAGTGGCGCATGGCGTACGCTGCGCAGCACGCCGTCGGCGCCCGCGCCCTCGACTTGCAGCACCTCGCTCGCGTCACGCTCCTCGATCTCGATCTCGCGCACCCCGTCGGCTATCGTCCAGTCGATTGTCGAGCACGGCAGCGCCACGTAGAACGGCACTCCGTTGTCGGCGGCCGCGAGCGCCTTCTGGTAAGTGCCGATCTTGTTGCACACGTCGCCCGCCCGCGTGGTGCGGTCGCTGCCCACGATGCAGACATCCACCTGCCCGCGCTGCATCAGGTGCCCGGCGCAATTGTCCACGACAATCGTGTGCGCGACGCCACCCTCGCCCAGTTCCCACGCGGTGAGCCGCGCGCCCTGGTTGCGCGGGCGGGTCTCGTCCACCCAGACGTGCACCACGATCCCTGCCTGCGCGGCGCGGTACACCGGCGCCAGCGCCGTGCCCCAGGCACCGGTGGCGAGCCAGCCGGCGTTGCAGTGCGTCAGCACGTTCAACACGCCGCGCTCTCGCGCGCGCGGGGTGTCCGCCAGCGCGCGCATGATGCCGAGGCCGTGCTCGCCGATCCGCGCGCAGCAGGCGTATTCTGAGCGCTGCAGGGCCAGCACGCGGGCGCCGGCCGCTTCGGCCCGACCGGCCACCGGAGTGGCGCGCAATGCGCCCTGCAACTCCTGCACGGCCCAGCCCAGGTTCACCGCGGTCGGACGGCTCGCGACCAGCAACGCGGCCGCGGCATCCAGCGCGGCGTCGCTCGCGTCGGCGCGCGCGGCGAAGGCCATTCCGGCCGCCGCGACCAGCCCGATCAGCGGCGCGCCGCGCACGTTCATGTCGCGGATCACGCGCGCGCAATCCGTCACCGAGCGCGGCTGCAGGTAGCGCTCCTCGAACGGCAGGCGCGCCTGGTCCAGCACCGACAGCGCGCAGCGCGCGGCATCGAACACGAAGGCCGGGGAGCGCTCCCAGCCGGGAAGTCGAGTCATCTGGTCTCCTTCAGGACGCAACGAACCACACGCAGCCTACCACCACCACGACCGCGATCAGGATCAGGCCGCAAGCCCGCGCGCAGCATCGCCGGCAGCACGAACAGCAGCCGCGCCCCGATCAACGCGATCACACCGTCGTCGGCGCTATGGCCCGACCGCGGGACGCATCACGGCGCTCAGTGGAGCAGCACGCACCGGTGCATGCCGTGCACCGGCTGGCTGCAGGTTTCCAGCCACAGCGGCCAGTCGCTCGGCAGCATGCGGTAGAGCCGCTCTTCGAGGTGGAGCCGCTCGCGGCTGGGCAGTCCGCCGAGCGCCCGGTCAGCCGCGTCGAAACGGCGCACGACCTCTCGCCAGATCAGCGGATCGGCGCAGTGCTGCGCCCAGATGATCGCGTTGTGCAGGGACTTGAAGATATCCGGCGTCATTTTGTCGTGCTCCTGGCGCTGTGCGAGGAGCGTGAATCAAGATTGATGCCATATAGAAACGGGATACAATATGTCGCATATCTCATTGTTTTTTAAAAAACTTCTCTCCCTGGCCTGCGGCGCACCCGGTCATTGCCGCGTCATGATGTCGTCACACGCCCGCGACGACGACCCGTTTGGGTCGCCCGCCGGACAACGCCATCATGTATAGCCGAATTGCGCGCCGCCTGCGCGGTACCTCAGGAAAGATCGCGCCGGCGCACCACCTGGTCCTCGACCATGCGCACGTGCCGCCGTGCCACGTAGCTGTAGATCACCGGCACCACGAACAGCGTGAACAGCGTCCCCACCAGCATGCCGAAGGTGATCACGATGCCGATCGAGATACGCGCCTGCGCACCGGCGCCGCTGGCGAACAGCAGCGGCATCACGCCGAAGACCATCGCGGCGGTCGTCATCAGGATCGGGCGCAGGCGCACCGAGGCCGCCTCGATCACCGCGTCCACCGCCCCGGCGTCGCGAATCTCCTGCTGGCGGTTGGCGAAGTCCACGATCAGGATGCCGTGCTTGCTGATCAGCCCGATCAGCGTCAGCAGTCCGACCTGGGTGTAGATGTTCATCGTGGCCATGCCGAGCGCGAGCGGCACCAGGGCGCCGCACACCGACAGCGGCACGCTCACCAGCACGGTGAGCGGATCGCTGAAGCTCTCGAACTGCGCCGCGAGCACCAGGAAGATCAGCACGAACGAGAACACGAAGGTGAACAGCAGCACGTTGCCTTCGGTCATGAACTGGCGCGACTGCCCGACGTAATCGCCGCGAAAGCCGGCCGGCAGCATGCCGCGGGCCGTGTCCTCGAACCACGCGATCCCCTGCCCCAGCGACACCCCGGGCGCCATCAGCGCACCGATGGTGGCGGAATTGAGCTGCTGGAATTCGGTGAGCCTGTTGGGCCGGTTCTCCCGCGCGCGCGAAACAACCGCCGACAGCGGCACCAGCTCGCCGCTGCCGGCGCGCAGGTAATAGGTGTCGAGCATATCCGCCGCCAGCCGGTATTCGCGCTCGAGTTGCATGATCACCTCGTAGCTGCGGCTGTCGATGCTGAAGCGCGAGGATTCGTTCTCGTTGAGGAAGGTCGACAGCGTCGCACCGATCTCGGCGACATCGATCCCGAGCTGCGCCGCCTTGTCGCGATCGATGTCCAGCCGCACCTCGGGCTTGTCGAAGCGCAACTCCGACTCGGAGTAGACGAACAGCCCGCTCTTCTGTGCCTTGAGCTCGATATCCTTGGCAACCTGGTAGAGCAGTTCGTAGGAACCGGTCGAGGAGACGACGAACTTGATCGGCAGATCGGGCGAGGCGCCCGGTATGGACGGCATGTTGAAGGCGTTGATCCGCATCCCGCTGACGCCCCCGAGCCGGGCCGCCAGGTCCTGCTGCACCTCGGCGGCGCTGTGCTCGCGCTCGGCGAAGGGCTTGAGCTCGATCATGCCGAAAAAGGAGTTGGCACTGCCCATCATGCCGCTGACGAAAAAATGCCTCACGGCTTCCGGGACTTGCTCGACCACGCGCTCGACCTGCGTCACGTAGGCCGAGGTGTAATCGATCGTGCTGTTCAGCGGACCGGAACCCACGATGTACACGTGTCCGGTGTCCTCCAGCGGCGCCAGTTCCTGCGGCACCGCGCGGAACAGGAAGAAAAGGCTGACGAAGATGGCCGCGGCGAACACCAGCACCACCGGCCGGTTCGCGAGCGTGAGCTCCAGCAGACGCCGGTAGCGCAGCTTGAGGGCCTCGAAGTTGCGATCCAGCAAAATCACGAATCGCGACGAGGAGCTCTCGTGGCGCAGCAGCCGGCTGCACATCATCGGCGACAGCGTCAGCGCGACCACGCCCGAGACGATGACCGCGCCCGCGAGCGTGAAGGCAAACTCGATGAACAGCTTGCCGGTCAGGCCGCCGAGAAAACCTATAGGTGCGTACACCGCGGCCAGCGTCAGCGTCATCACGATGACCGGGAACGCGATCTCGCGCGCGCCGACCAGTGCCGCCGCCAGCGGCTCCAGCCCTTCCTCGATGTGGCGCTGGATGTTCTCGACCACCACGATAGCGTCGTCGACGACCAGCCCGATCGCGAGCACCATCGCCAGCAGCGTGAGCAGGTTCACCGAGAAGCCGAGCCACAGCATCAGCGAGAGCACGCCGATCAGCGACAGCGGGATGGTCACGACCGGCACGATCACCGAACGCAGCGAGCCCAGGAACAGGAAAATGATCAGGATGACGATAAGGCTGGCCTCGACCAGTGTCTTCACCACCTCGTCGATGGACTGCTGGATCGTCTGCGTGCCGTCGAACACCACCTCGGAACTCATTCCCTCGGGGAGCTGGCTCACGATATCCGGCATGATCGCGCGCACGTTGCGCCCCACCTCGAGCGGGTTCGCCGTGATCGCGGCGTTGATGCCGACGAACACTGCGGTGCGCCCGTCATGGCTCACCCGCGAATCGTAGTTCTCGGCGCCCATCTCGACACGTGCCACATCGCCAAGTCGTACCACCGAGGCGCCGTCACGCTTGAGCACCAGGCGGCGGAAACCGTCAGCGTCGCGAATCACGGTCTGCGGATTCAGGTAAAATTGGATGTAGTCGCTGCGGATATTGCCCGCCGCGCTCTGCACGTTGTTGCGCGCGACCGCCTGCTCCACGTCGGCGGCCGTCAGCCCGAAGGCCGCGAGGCGACCGGGATCCAGCCACACGCGCATCGCGAACTTGCGACCGCCGTCGATGCGCGCCTCGCCGACGCCCTTGACGGTGCTCAGCAACGGTTGCACCGCCCGGTCCAGGTAATCGGTGATCTGCTGCGGCGTGAGCTGCTCGCTGCTGAAGGAGAGGAACATGAGCACGTCGGCGCCGGAGCCCGTCTCCTTGACCACCACCGGATCCTCGGCATCGCGCGGCAGCTTGCGCCGCTCCTCCTCCACCTTGCCGCTGATGTCGGCAAAGGCGGCATCGAGGTTGAATCCCGGCTGCAGGTGCGCGGAGATGCTCGACAGGCCATCCTGGCTCTGCGCCGTGAGGTAGTCGATGCCCTCGGCCCGGGCGAGCGCGCGCTCCAGCGGCCGCGTGATGAAGCCCTGGATCAGCTCGGCATTGGCGCCGGGATAGGCCGTCACCACATTGATGACCGGGTAGGTGACCTCGGGGTACTCGCGCAGGCTCAGGCTGTTGAAGGCGCGAAGGCCGAGAAACACGATCAGCAGGCTGACGACAGTTGCCAGCACCGGCCGGCGGATGAAGGTATCGGTGAAGTTCATCGCGTCAGTTCGACGCTGTTGTCGATGTTCACCACGGCGCCCGCATCGAGCTTGAGCGACCCGGCGGTGACGACCTGCTCACCGGCGGCGACGCCGTCGAGCACGGCGACGCGCCCGTTGCGGCGCTGCCCCACCTCGACGTAGCGGCGCGTGACGGCGAGTTCCGTGCCCCCGTCCTTGCGCGTGCGCTGGGCGACGACGAACACCGAATCGCCGTAGAGGTTGTAGCTCACCGCCGTCTCGGGCA
>JAGPES010000198.1 GCA_018057015.1 Pseudomonadales bacterium
CGGCGAGCCGACGGCAAGCGCTTGCGCCAGCGCGGGCTCGAGCGCGAGGTTGCGGTCCATGATCGCGAGCGCATCCGCGAATTCCTGCCGGTCGGACTCCCGGACGCCCGGCAGCGCGATCGCCTCCTGCGCGAGTTCGCGCGCACGTGCGGTGCGACCCTGCAGGATGAGCAGGCACCCGTAGTTGAGCCGCGCCAGCCGGAAATCCGGCGCGAGTGCCAGCGCGCGCTCGTAAGCGTCTCCCGCCGCGTCGAGCTCGCCCAGCGCCTGCTCAGTCGTGGCCAGTTTGTTCAGCAGGTCGGGCGATCGGGGCTGCAGTTCCACCGCGCGCTGGTAGGCATCGCGGCACAGCCTCAGATCGCGCTTGGCGAGTCTGAGCGCATCGCCGCGATTGGCGTGTGCCGGCGCGAAGCCGGGATCGAGCGCGATGGCGCGGTCGGCGGCCGCCAGGGCCGGTTCGGGCTGGCGCATCTCGACGCAGGCAGCTGCCAGGTTGCACCAGGCGGGGGCGGATTCCGGCGCCATCTCGGCGGCACGCCGGAACACGCGGGCCGCCTCCTCGAAGCGCCGCTGCTGGAACAATTGGGCGCCGGCGCCGAATAGCTGTCTTAGATCGGGGCTGTTCATGCGCGAGGCCGGTCGGGCTGGTTGCAGGCGATGGCGCGATTATACAGACACACCGGCCGTTACAGCAGCCGCTCCAGATACGCGATGAACGACTCGATATTGCGCTGCTCCAGGACGTCGTTGCGGGCCTGCTCGAGCACGCAGCGGAAGCCGAGCTTCTCGAAGAATTGCCGGGAATTGCCGCTGGCCTGCGCGGTCATGCGGGAATGGCCGCATTGCCGGGCGATCTGCGCGGAGATCTCGACCAGCGCGGCGCCGAGGCCGTTGCCGACCAGATCGCGCGCGACGTGCAGCCGCTTGCCCTCCGCCACCGGCTGACCGTCCAGCCGGTGCACGCCCCTTCGCACCAGCCGGTAACCGACGATGCGGCCGCTGTCCGCGTCCACCGCCACCAGGCAGGCGATGTTGTCGGGATGCACGCTTGCTTCACGCACACCCTCGATCGAGTTGGCCTGCAGATAGGCCTGCCTTGCCGCATCGTCGAGCTGCGCGAAGTTGTGGGCATGCCGGAAATTGTCGGTGGCCAGCTCGCTCACGCCGGGAAAATCGCCGGGCACGATGCCGCGCACGAGAACCTCGCGGCCGTCGTCGAGTGTCACGAGCCCGGGCTCGGGGACTGCCTGCATTCCCTGCGCCACAGCGCTCGCGCAGGCAGATCAGTTCTTCACCTGCAGCATGTACTCGGCCACGGCGAGGCGTGTCGCCGGATCGAGGTAGTTCTGCGGCGGCATCTCGGGGTAGTCATCGCGCTTCTTCACCGGGTTTGCGATGTAGTCCGCGAGTCCCTGCGGGTTGTCCATGTAAAGCGCTTGTATGACCTGCACCGGCGGGCCGATCATGCGCCCGGTGTAGATGTGGCAGCCGCTGCAGACGCCGAGGTAGGCGATCTTGCCGCGTTCGTCGGGCGCGATCACGCGCGCCGGCACCGGCGGCAGCAGGTATGTTTCGGTGGCCGCGGTATTGGTGAAGTCGCAGTTCGCGAAATCCTTGACGCCGACGGTGACGTAGCGTTCGCGGTTCAGGATGCAGCTGCCGGGGCTGGGACCGACGCGCACGATGTCGGGATTGCCCTGCTTCAGCTCGGTGAGCATCAGCGCCTTCACGTCGGCGATGGTGTCGTAGCCGTTGTTCAGCATCGTGTTGTCGAGGATCTTCACGCGGTCCGAGTTCGGCTCCGACTGCGGGTCCACCGTGATGTTCGCGGCATTGGCGTGATCCGTGACCAGGATGCCGGCCGTCTTGTTGTCCGAAATGATGTTGCCCTCGATCACCACGTCGTCGGCGGCCATGATCAGCACACCGGTCCCGGGCGGTATCCCCGCGACCGTGGAGCCCGGCGCACCGAAGTTGTCGTGGTTGTTCCCGACGATGAAGTTGTGGCGGATGATCACGTCGAACGTGGTCTTGATCGGCAACCCCGGCGTCACGAAGGCGAGGATGCCGCCGGTGTTGTTGTGCACGTAATTGTTCTCGACGATCGCGTGGCGGCTGTTCTCGATCTCGATGCCGGCCACGCTGTCGAAGACGTCGTTGTGCGCCACGTGGACGTTGTCGCTCATGCCGACGTAGATCGCGGCGTCCTCGATCCCGGAGACGACGTTGTGCTCGACCACGCCGTTCTGCCCCAGCTGCGGGAAGATGCCGTAGACGCCGGTGTCGACGATGAGGTTGTTGCGGATCTCGAAGTTGTTGCCGGCCTGGCCCATGATGCCGTTGCCCTTGTACTTCGTGATCGTGAGGTTCTCGACCACCACGTTGTTGCCGGAGTAGAGGATCGCGTCGTTCAGCTTGCGCTCGCCGTCCAGCACCGCGCGCCTGCCCTCCTCGATCACGCCGATCAGGCGGACGTTGTCCTTGTCGATATAGACAGTCTCGTGATAGGTGCCGGGCAGGATCTGGATCGTGGTGCCCGGCACGGCGCGCTTCACCGCCTCCTGTATCGATTCGCCGTCCTTCACGACGATCACCGCATCGCCCGCGGGTCCCGCCACGGCCTTGATGTTGCCGCTCGCCACGCCTGCCTTCACCGCTTCGGCCGACTCGCCCTCGGCCCGGAAGCCGCCGGTGTAGCTCGGTCCCGCGCTGCCCGCGATCGCCGCGGGCGGCGGCTGGTCCTGCCTCGCGAAATACGTCCCGGCGCCGAAGCCGGCCAGCGCCAGCACGGCGCCCACGACGATGCCCTTGTTCATCAGGAGTCTCCTTGTTGTTGCCTGCCTTGCGCAGCATGCGCCACGGCGGCGGGTTCGGCCAGCGGCGAGATGCCGATCGGCCTCAGCCCGGAGGGAACCGCGGCGGGCACCTCGGGCTTGAACGTCTCGTCGCTCAGCGCCTGCAGGAAATCGACCAGGCGGTCGAGCTCCTCGTCAGTCAGTTTCGGGTCCCAGATGTGCCAGTGCGGCTGCATCGCCACGCCTGGCGGGATCGCGTGGCCGCGGCCCCCGGTGTAGAAGGCCACCGTTTCGCGCAGCGTGGCGAAGCGGCCCGAGTGCATGTACGGCGCGGTCTGCGCGACATTGCGCAGCGTGGGCACCTTGAAGGCGCCCTTGAGCTTCGGCGCACCGAAGGTCTTCTCCGCGCCGATGTCCAGTTCGCGGCCCTCGGGCTCGGGCGTGCCCAGCACCGCGACCTGCTGGTTGGTGAACAGTGGCGGCGTGTGGCATTCCGCGCATCGCGCCACGAAGGAGCGGAACACGTTCATGCCCTCGATCTCGCGCGTGCTCAACGCCTCGTGATAACCCTGCGCGTAGCGATCGTAGCGGCTGTTGAGCGAGATCAGCGAGGCCTGGAACGCCGTGAGCGCGGTATATACGTGATCGAGCGTGACGGCTTCGGCGTCCGTCGGGAAGGCTTCGCGGAACAGCCGCGCGTAGCGCGCGTTGTCGCCCAGTGATTGCAGCAGGCGCTCCGGCGTGTTCCCCATCTCCTTGTCCGAGTACAGCGGTCCCGTCGCCTGTTCTTCCAGCGAGTTCGCTCGCGCATCCCAGAAGAAGGTCTTCAGGAAGGCCACGTTCCACAGCGTGGGTGCCGCGCGACCCACGTCCTCGCCGTGCGGTCCCAGCGAGCGCGCACGACCATCGCTGAGACCGAGCTCCGGGTGGTGGCAGCTGGCGCAGGACATCGTGCCCTCGCCCGAGAGCAGCGGGTCGAAGAACAGGTAGCGGCCGAGGTCGATCTGCTGCGGCGTGAAACCGTCGCGTTGCGGCGGCAGCCCGGTCTTCGTGCCGCCCACGCCCTTGCCGCCGAGCGAATCGTAGAACTGGTAGAGCGAGCGCAGCTCGCAGGTGCCGGCCGCGGTCTTCTCGAAGCTCGGCGGGCAGTGATCGCGCAGCCGGAATTCCTCCGCGGGCGCGGCCAGCGTCGTGCCGCCCGACAGCATGACGAGCAGCACCGCAACCGTTCGCCAGCTCATTGCGCGCTACTCCGCCGCGCCCTGCGCGGCAATGAAGCCCAGCACGTCGTCCAGGTCCTTCGCGGCAGGCAGCGCCGACGACATCATCTTCATCTGCCGGCCGTACTTGTCCTCCGGGTGCGCGCCGCGCAGCCCCGCGCGGAAATTGAGGTACTGGCGCTTCAGGTACGCGGTGTGCTGCCCGGCGAGGCGAGGCGCGAACAGCGCGGCGTTGCCCTCGGCGCGCCCGCCGTGGCAGGCGCCGCAGGAACTTTGGTAGTGGTTCGAGCCGTTGCGCAGATCCGCGCCGGCCACCGGCGGCGACACGGCGGGCGCGAGCGCGGCGATATGCGCGGCCACGTCGGCAATCGCGCCCGCATCCGCGAGCAGCGCGGCAGAGGCACGCATCTGCGCGCCCGCGATATCGGCGGCATCGGCACCGCGGATGCCGCTGCGGAAGTTGTGCAGCTGCCGCTCCAGGTACTCCGCGTCCAGCCCCGCCAGGGCGGGCGCCTGCAGGGCCTCGTTGCCGGCGCCGGACTCGCCGTGGCAGGCCACGCAGCCGGCGTAGAGCGCCTTGCCGCGCGCCGCGTCGGCGGCCTGCGCGGCGGGAGCAAGGTTGAACGCGGTGCACAGCAGCACGACGAGGCCGGTGCGATACATGTTGTTGTTCTCCGAACGTTCCGTGTGGGCCGGCATTCCTGTGGGTCGACATTCATGCCGACTTGCCTGCCCGAGTGCTGCTGTCGCCATGAATGGCGACCCACAATGGCGACATAACTGGTACATTTGTACCACTGCCGGGATTCCGGGCGCAACCGGAAATATTTCGCCGTGTCGCCTCAGGTGCCGACGGGCAACGGCTGCAGTGCCTGCTGCAGATGGCGCAACATCACGGCGCGGATCTCCACCGGTCCCTGCGCCAGCAGCGCGCTCTTCTCCAGGCCGAGCAGCACGCTGTTGGTGATCTGGGCGTCCAGCTGCGGCTGCGGCGAGCCCAGCGCGGCGTGGAACTCGCGCAGGAAATCGAGGTGCCCCTGCTGTTGACGCTCCAGCGCGGCGCGCAGCCGCGGCGCGCGAATCGCCTCGTGAAGGAAGGCGTACTCGAGCACGCGATCGTCGCGCAAGCGCTGCACCTGGTCCAGCACGTAGGCGCTCGCGGCATCGGCCAGCGCCTCGGCCGTACCGGCTGCACGCGTCTGGCTCAGCAGCGCCAGCACGCGCGCCCGGAAGGCCTCGATATCCCGGCGCTGCCCTTCCGACCAGTGCAGGAAGGACTCGATGATCAGGTCCTCGAGATCGCGGAAATAATAGGTGGTGCTCGCGAGCGGCACCGACGCCTCGGAGGCCACCGCGCGATGGCTCACCGCGCGCAGCCCGTCACGCGCCATCACCCGCAGCGTGGCCTCGATGATGTGCTGGCGCCGCTGGACCGCGCTCGCGCGCGACCGCGCCGTATGTCTTGCTGCCGTGGATTGCATGCGCGGATTCTACACGTGGGTCCGCATTCATGCGGACATTGTCCGGCTGAAGCCGGACCCACAATGGGCTAGGCAACAACCTGCGTCGCGGGCATCCAGCGCTCCCCCAGCGCCTCGGCGACGGCCTGGCAGGTGATACTGCCTCGGTGCACGTTCAGCCCGTTCAGCAGGTGCGGGTCCTCCGCGAGCGCCTGCCGGTAGCCCTTGTCGGCCAGCGCGAGCGCGAAGGGCAGCGTGGCGTTGTTCAGTGCGAAGGTCGAGGTACGCGCCACCGCACCCGGCATGTTGGCCACGCAGTAATGCACCACGCCGTGCCTGATGAACGTGGGATCTGCGTGCGTGGTCGGGTGGCTGGTCTCGAAACAACCGCCCTGGTCGATCGCCACGTCGACCAGCACCGAGCCGGGCTTCATCGCCTTGACCATGTCCTCGGTCACCAGCTTCGGCGCCGCGGCGCCGGGCACCAGCACCGCGCCCACCACGAGGTCGGCGCCCGTCACGTGGCGCTGCGTGGCCTCGCGCGTGGCGAAAATCGTGTTCAACATGCCGCCGAAGCGGAAATCGAGCTCCTTCAGGCGCGCCAGCGACTTGTCGATCACCGTCACGTGCGCCTCCATGCCCATGGCCATGCGGACCGCGTTGGTGCCGACCACGCCGCCGCCCAGCACCACGACCCTCGCCGCCTCCACTCCAGGCACGCCGCCCAGCAGCATGCCCGAGCCGCCCTGTTCCTTTTCCAGGCAATGCGCACCGGCCTGTATCGACATCCGCCCGGCGACCTCGCTCATCGGCGACAGCAGCGGCAGCGTGTTGCCGGGCCCGGTGACGGTCTCGTAGGCGATCGCGATGCAGCCCGAG
>JAGPES010000199.1 GCA_018057015.1 Pseudomonadales bacterium
TTGGTGCCCGTGATCCGGTAGCTGCCGTCGGCGTGCGGCTCGGCGCGCGTGCGCAGCATGCCCAGATCGCTGCCCGCGTGGGCTTCGGTGAGGCACATGGTGCCGGTCCACTCACCGCTCACGAGTTTCGGCAGGTAGACGCGCTTCTGCTCCTCCGTGCCGTGCGCCTTGATGGTGCGCGTGGCGCCGTGGGACAGGCCGGGGTACATGGCCCAGGCCCAGTTCGCGGTGCCGAGCATGTCCTCGACCACGAGGTTGATCGACGGCGGCAACCCCTGCCCGCCGTACTCGGGCGGCGAACTGAGCGCCGCCCAGCCGCCCTCGACGTACTGCGCGTAGGCCTCGCGGAAACCCGCCGGCACGCGCACGCCCTGCGCCGTCCAGGTGCAGCCTTCCTCGTCGCCGCTGCGATAGAGCGGCGCCAGGACCTCCTCGCAGAACTTCGCGGCCTCGGCGAGGATCGCCTCGACGAGGTCGGGCGTGAACTCCTCGCAGCCGGGCAGCGCGGCGAAGAGCGCGGGAAAACCGAGCAGTTCGTCGCGGACGAAACGCATGTCGCGCAGCGGGGCCTTGTAGGACAGCATGGGGAACCTCCGGAGCGGAAAACTGACGGCCGCGATGCTAGTCGCGAGGCCCCGGGGGAACCATTACATGGCAGGTAAACGGCGATCGCGGCAGGCCGGCGCAAGATTTTCCGGCTCTCAGGCCATCACGTCGAGCAACGTGCCCAGGGATTCGTCGGCCGCGCGCACGACCTTCGCCGAGGCCGCGGCCTGCAGCTTCGCGGCCTGCAGCTCGACGATCGCCTCGGCGAGGTGCCCGGCGTCGCCGCCCGCGGCACTCGTGACGACGCGCGAGGCGGCGGCCTGCGCGCGCTCCAGGCCCTCGCGCAGGCCCTGGAGTCCGGTCTGGCCGATGGGAGTGCTGCTCACGGGGAATGCTCCGTCAAGGGGACGCTGCAAGTGTAGATGCGCTTCCGGACCCGTGCTGCGAGGCGGCGCTCAATCCGCAACGCCGCCACGCAGCCGGCCGATGTCGAGCAACCCGGCGGCGGCGCGGGCATCGATACCCGCACGCCAGGGAATGAAGCCGATGCGCGGGGCGCCGAGCATCGCATCGAGGGTGGCGAGATTCTCGGCGAGACCGGCCATGCCGGGATCGACCTGGTTGGCCACCCAGCCGGCCAGCCGCAGCCCGTCGGCGCGCACCGCCTCGGCCGTCAGCAGCGCGTGGTTGATGCAACCCAGCCGCAGGCCGACCACCATCACCACCGGGAAACCCAGACGGCGCGCGAGATCCGCCAGCGTCTCGGCGTGATTCAGCGGCACGCGCCAGCCGCCCGCGCCCTCGATCACCGCGACGTCGTGCGGGCACGCCAGGGCCGGCAGGCAGCGCGCGTGCAGCGCGGCGGCGTCGAGCGCCACGCCCGCCTCGGCGAGCGCGATGTGCGGCGCCAGCGCGGGCGCCAGCACCACCGGGTTGACCTGCGCGTACGGCAGTTGCTGGTTCATGGCCTCGAGCAGCGCCAGGGCATCGGCGTTGCGCAGCCCGTCGGCCGTGGCGCGCGCGCCGGAGGCGATGGGCTTCAGGCCGATCGTGCGCGCACCGCGCGCCCCGGCCGCAAGCAGCAGCGCCGCCGCGACCAGGGTCTTGCCGACGCCGGTATCGGTGCCGGTGACGAACCAGGCTTCAGCCACGGGGTTTCTCCAGCCACAGGCAGAGCGCGCGATAGGTCGCGGGCAATGTGCCGTCGGGGTTGGCGAGTTCGGCGTAGGCCGATTGCAGCCGGCGCCACGCACCGCGCCCGGCAAGTCCGTCGGGGCGGCCGGCATTCACGTTGTGCGCCCCGAGCGCGCGCAGCTCGCGCGCCAGGGCCTGCGCGTCGGGGTAGGCGGGCAGATGGTACTTCTGGCCGATCACGCGCACCACGAGCCCGGCCGCGCGCGCGGCGCGCTCCAGCGTGGCGACGCTCTCGAAGCGGTTCACGTGCACGCGGGCGTCCACCGCGCGCCATGCGGCGCGCAGCTCCCACAGCGTGTCGTCGCCCAGCGTCGCGATCAGCGCCTGGCCGCCCGGTGCCAGCACGCGCGCGATCCCGGCCAGCGCCGGCCCCGGACTCTCGCACCACTGCAGCGCGAGACTGGAATACACCAGGTCGATACTCGCGCCGGCGAGCGGCAGCTGCTCGGCGTCGCCACACAGCCAGCGTGCCGCAGCGCCGGGCGTACCGGCGCGCGCCTGGCGCAACATGCCCTCGGCGAGGTCGAGGCCGATCACCGCGGCACGCGGGAAACGCCGCGCCAGCCGGGCGCTGAAGTGCCCGGTGCCGCTGCCTAGATCGAGCACGCGCGCCGGCGCCAGCGGCGGCGCCAGCGCCAGCAGCTCCTCGCCGATGGTGCGCTGCAACTGCGCGGCGCGCTCGTAGCCCGCCGCCGCGCGGCCGAAGGAGCGCGCGATGTCCTGCTTGCTGCGCGTGGCGGCGGCCGGCGCGGCAAGCCGCGAGCAGAGGAAATCCGTCACGCGCGCGAGGACCGCCGCGGGCCGTGACAGGAACGGCGCGTGCGCCGCGCCCGGCACCAGCCACACGCTGGCGCGCGGCTGCAGTCGCGCATAGTGCGCGGCCACTTGCGCCGTCACGATCGCATCGCGCTCGCCCAGCACGTGCAGCACCGGCAGCTCCAGGGCTGCCAGGCCGGCGCGAAGGTCGAGGCCCGCCAGCGTATCCAGCGCCGCGAGCAGCTCGCCGGTCCCGGCCGGCGCCACGGCGAGTGCGCGCAGCTGGCGCGCGAGCTCGCGCTGGCGCAGGTCCCGGTGCGCCTGCAGCGCGGCGAAGCGCCCGAGCTGAGCCTGCGCGTCCGCGAGCAGGCCGGCACGGAATGCCGCAAAAGCGGCCGCATCCATGCCCGCGGACCAGTCCTCGCGCTGCAGGAAGCAGGGACTGGTCGCGATGGTGACCAGCGCCGCGAGGTGCCCCGGGAAGGCCTGCGCCAGGCGCAGCCCGAGCGCGCCGCCGAGCGACCACCCGATGAGCACGGCGCCCGCGGGAATGCGCTCGCGCATCCAGGCGAGCAGCGCCGCCTCCTGGCGCGGGAATGCCTCCTGCGCGCTCGCGCCGTGCGCGGGCAGATCGAGCGCGAGCACGTCGAAATCCGCGGCCAGTGCCCGCGCGAAGGCGGCGAAGACCCCGGAGCGGCTGCCCCAGCCGTGCAGCAGCACGACGCGCAGCCGCGCGCCGGTGCCGACGGCAGGCGCGTCGCTGGCTGCCGACAGGGTGGCGCCACCGGGATTCATGCGTGCGCGATGTCCGCCAGCGCCTGCAGCAGGCGCTCGACCTCGGCCTGCGTGTGCGCGGCACTCAGCGTCACGCGCAGGCGTGACTGCCCGGCAGGCACGGTCGGCGGGCGGATCGCCGGCACCAGCAGGCCGCGCGCGAGCAGCTCCTGCGACCAGCGCAGCGCGGTGGCGGCCTCACCCAGCAGCAGCGGCTGGATCGCGGTGCGCGATGGCATGAGCGGCAGCCCCAGCGCGCTCGCGCCGGCACGGAAACGCCCGATCAGCTCCTGCAGATGCGCGCGCCGCCACGGCTCCTCGCGCACGATGCGCAGGCTCGCGGCGGCGGCCACGGCCAGCGCCGGCGGCATCGCGGTGGTGTAGACATAGGTGCGCGCGAACTGGATCAGCGTCTCGACCAGTTCCTCGCTGCCGGCGACGAAGGCACCGGCCACGCCGAGCGCCTTGCCCAGCGTCGCCATCAGCAGCGGCACCTCGGCGCTCCCCACGCCCTGCCCTTGCGGCGTGCCGGCACCGCTCTCACCGAGCACGCCGAAGCCGTGGGCATCGTCCACGTAAAGCAGCGCGCCGTGGCGGGCGCTGACCGCGGCCAGCGCCGCGAGCGGGGCCTCGTCGCCGTCCATGCTGAACACTCCGTCCACCGCGACCAGCTTGCGCCGCGCGGGGCTGCGCGCCAGGCGCGCCTCGAGGCTGCCGGCATCGTTGTGCAGGAAGCGCTGCAGGCGCGCGCCGCTCAGCAGGCCACCGTCCAGCAGCGAGGCGTGGTTGAGGCGATCCTGGAACACCGCGTCGGCGCGCCCGAGCAGGGCGCTGATCACGCCGAGATTGGCGGCATAGCCGCTGGAGAACAGCAGCGCGCGCGGGCGGCCCGTGAACTGCGCCAGCGCGTCTTCCAGCTCGTGGTGCGCGCGGCTGTGACCCGAGACCAGGTGCGAGGCGCCGCTGCCGGCGCCGTAGCGCGCGGCGCCCGCCGCGAGCGCCTCGATCACGCGCGGGTCGTTCGCCAGTCCCAGGTAGTCGTTGCTGCAGAAGGCGAGCAACTCGCGACCGTCGACGCGGACCGTGGTGTCCTGCGGCCCCTCGAGCACGCGGCGCCCGCGGTAGAGGCCGGCGGCGGTCCTGGCCTCGAGATCGGCGCCGAGGCTCGCGAAACCGCCCTGCACTGGCGCTCAGGCCGTCGCGGCGTCGTAGAACAGCGCGTTCGCGGCCGGGCGCGCGGCTTGCGCCGGCGTGGCCGCGGCCGCGGCCGGCGCACGCTCCTCGGGCCGCAGGCCGAGGCGGCGGAAGAGCTGCTTGTCGCGCTCACTCTCCGGGTTCGCGGTGGTCAGCAGCTTCTCGCCGTGGAAGATCGAGTTGGCGCCGGCGAAGAAGGCCAGCGCCTGCAGCTCGTCGCTCATGTTCTCGCGCCCGGCGGACAGGCGCACGTGCGAGGCCGGCATCAGGATGCGCGCCACCGCGATCGCGCGCACGAACTCGAACGGATCCAGCTCCGGCTGGTCCCCGAGCGGCGTGCCGGGCACGCGCACCAGCAGGTTGATCGGCACGCTCTCGGGATGCCCGGGCATCGTGGCCAGCGCGAGCAGCATGCCGGCGCGGTCCTCGCGCCCCTCGCCCATGCCGACGATGCCGCCGCAACAGACCTTCATGCCCGCCTCGCGCACGTTGGCGAGCGTGTCGAGGCGCTGCTGGAAGCAGCGCGTCGAGATGATCTCGGGATAGAACTCCGGCGAGGTGTCGATATTGTGGTTGTAGTAATCGAGGCCGGCCTCGGCCAGCGCCCCGGCCTGCCCGGCGTCGAGCATGCCGAGCGTCATGCACGTTTCCATGCCGAGGTCCTTGACGCCCCTGATCATGGCCGTCAGCACCGGCAGGTCGCGGTCCTTCGGCGAGCGCCACGCCGCCCCCATGCAGAAGCGCGAGGCGCCCGCGGCACGCGCGGTGCGCGCGGATTCCAGCACGCGCTCGACCTCGAGCAGCTTCTCGGGCTCGAGCCCGGTGTCGTAGCGCGTGCTCTGCGGGCAGTACTTGCAGTCCTCGGGGCAGGCGCCGGTCTTGATGGAGAGCAGGGTGCTCACCTGCACCTCGGTCGGGTCGAAGTGCGCGCGATGCACGCCGTGGGCGCGGAACAGCAGCTCGTTGAACGGCAGCGCGAACAGGGCCTCGACCTCGTCGCGCGTCCAGTCGCTGCGCACCGCGCCGGCGTTACTTGCATTGGGCATCACAAACCCCGAAAGTGGCTCGAAAAGGGGCTGGAAGTGTCCGGCCCGACGAAAAGCTTGTCAACCGGAACGGACGCCAATGGTTTACAAGTCGCTGCTGCGCGGGCTGTTGCCCGCGACCTGCCTGCTGTGCGGCGCCGCCGCCCGCGGAGCGCTGGATCTGTGCGCCGACTGCGCCGCGCAACTCCCCTGCCTCGACAACGCCTGCCCGCGCTGCGCCATGCCGCTGCCGGATGCGCACGACACGCCCTGTGGCCACTGCCTGCAGCGCGCGCCCCGCTTCGACGCCTGCATCGCCGCGCTGCGCTACGAGCATCCCGTGCGCGAACTGCTGTCGCGCTTCAAGTTCCAGGGCGATCTGGCGGCCGGGCGCATGCTCGCCGGCCTGCTCGCCGCGCGTCTCGCGGCGCTGCCCCCGTCGCGACGCCGCGCGCTGGTGCTCGCTCCGGTGCCGCTGCACCCGGGGCGCCTGCGCGAGCGTGGCTTCAACCAGTCGGAGCGCATCGCGCGCGTGCTCGCGGCCGAGCTCGGACTCGCGCTCTCGAACAGCCTGGTGCGGCGGGTGCAGCGCACCGCCGACCAGAAGCAGCTGGGCGCCGCGGCGCGCAGCCGCAACCTGCGGGGCGCTTTCCGTGCCGCGGACTGCAGCGGCCTGCGCATCGCGCTGATCGACGACGTGATCACCACCGGCGCCACCGCCGAGGCGGTCACGGCGTCGCTGCTCGCGGCCGGCGCGGAGGAGGTCGAGGTGTGGTGCCTGGCGCGCGCGCTGTGAGGGCGATTCACGGATCGCCGGGGCGGGGGAACCGGCAGCGGTCACGGCACCGGCTCGCGGACACGGG
>JAGPES010000200.1 GCA_018057015.1 Pseudomonadales bacterium
GAACGCAAGCAGGCCGGCCTGGCCGGGCGCGAACCGCGCATCGCCGAGATGCTGCGACACTGGGGCGGCGTCACCATCGCCTACCGCCGCCGCCTGATCGACAGCCCCTCGTACACGCTGAACCACGAGGAGGTCGAGAAGGCGCTCGAGGAAGGCGTCTGGTTCGCCGAGGGCATGACGCCGGTCGGCGTCGACGTCGACCACTTCGGCGCGGCGCGCGGCATACGGCTGCGCAACGCCGGCACCGGGACCGAGCACTGGTTCCCGGCGCACACCGTGTTCGTGGCGGCCGGCACGCAGCCCAACACGGTGCTGGCGCGCGAGCATCCGGAGGGCTTCACGCTCGACGGCAAGTACTTCTCCGCGATCGACGAACAGGGCAACGCGGTGCAGCCGGAGTACGGCGCCGCCAAGCCCGCCACGCCGCAGGTACTGCTGTCGCGCGAGCGGGACGGGCGCTTCATGAGCTATTTCGGCGACGTGCACCCCTCGTATTTCGGCAACGTGGTGAAGGCCATGGCCTCGGCCAAGCAGGGCTTTCCCGTGGTCTCGCGCGTGCTGGCCGGGCGCGCGCCGGCCAGCGACGCGACGCGCGAGCGTTTTTTCGCCGAACTGTCGACACAACTGCTCGCGACAGTGCACAAGGTCGAGCGCCTCACGCCCACCATCGTCGAGGTGACACTGCACGCGCCGCTCGCCGCGCGCAAGTTCCAGCCCGGGCAGTTCTACCGGCTGCAGAATTTCGAAACGCTGGCGCCGCTGGTCAATGGCACGCGGCTGCAGATGGAAGGCCTCGCGATGACCGGCGCCTGGGTCGACCCCGAACGCGGCCTGGTCTCGGTGATCGCACTGGAAATGGGCGGCTCCAGCAGCCTGTGCGCGATGTTGCAGCCGGGCGAGCCGGTGATCCTGATGGGCCCGACGGGCGCGCCCACGCACATCACCGGCGACGAGACCGTGGTGCTCTGCGGCGGCGGGCTCGGCAACGCCGTGCTGTTCTCGATCGGCGCGGCCTTGCGCGCCGCGGGCTCGAAGGTGCTGTACTTCGCCGGCTACAAGAAGGTGGAGGACCGCTACAAGGTGGCCGATATCGAGAACGCCGCCGACGTGATCGTGTGGTGCTGCGACGAGGAGCCCGGCTTCACGCCGGGCCGGCCGCAGGACCGCAGCTTCGTGGGCAACATCGTGCAGGCCATGGACGCCTATGCCGAAGGGCTGCTCGGGGAGTGCACCATCCGTCTCGAGGACGGCGACCGCATCATCGCGATCGGCTCGGACCGCATGATGGCGGGCGTCGCGCGCGCGCGTCACGAAGTGCTCAAGGAGCACCTCAAGCCACACCACTTCGCGATCGGTTCGATCAACTCGCCGATGCAGTGCATGATGAAGGAGATCTGCGCCCAGTGCCTGCAGCCACATCGCGATCCCGTGACCGGCGAGACCAGCTACGTGTTCTCGTGCTTCAACCAGGACCAGCCGCTCGACTGTGTCGACTGGAAGGTGCTGAACGAGCGGCTGAGGCAGAACTCCCTGGCCGAGAAGCTCTCCGCGAAGTGGCTGAAGCAGCGCATCGGGGAACTGAAGCGGGAGCGGCCCTTCGTGTGAGCCGGAAATTGCGGGTCGGCATTTATGCCGACTTGTGCCTGCCGGAATGCTGTTGTCGCCATGAATGGCGACCCACAGTATGGCGACCCACAGTATGGTGACCCACAGTATGGTGACCCACGGGCGCCTGCCCGGATGTTGCTGTCACCATGAACGTGGGTCGGCATTCATGCCGACTGGCGCCGCCAGTTGTAGTGATAGTAGACCACCGGGATCACGAACAGCGTCAGCAGCGTCGAGACCAGCAGCCCGAAGATCAGCGACACCGCGAGGCCGCCGAAGATCGGGTCGTCGATGATGAAGAAGCCGCCCATCATCGCCGCCGCCGCCGTGAGCGCGATCGGCCGCGCCCGCACCGCGGCCGCCGAGATCGTCGCATCCTGCAGCGTCTTGCCCTCGCGCACTTCCTGCTGGATGAAATCGACCAAAAGGATCGAGTTGCGCACGATGATCCCGGCCAGCGCGATCATGCCGATCATCGAGGGCGCGGTGAACGGCTGCCCCAGCAGCGCGTGCCCGGGCATGATGCCGATGATCGTGAGCGGGATCGGCGCCATGATGATCAGCGGCACGCCGTAGGAACGGAACTGCGCCACCACCAGCAGGTAGATCAGCACCAGGCCGGCCGCGTAAGCCGTGCCCATGTCGCGGAAGGTCTCGTAGGTGACCTGCCACTCCCCGTCCCACTTCATGCTCCAGGCCCAGGTCTCCTCGGGCTGCTGCGTGAAGTACTGCGTGATCGGTGCGCCGTCGATCGACTTCTCCTCCAGCGCGGAGGCGATCGCGGCCATGCCGTACAGCGGGCTGTCGGTGCGCCCCGCCACGTCGGCCGTCACGTAGACCACCGGCAGCAGGTTCTTGTGCTGGATCGTCTGCTCGCGCGTGGTCGGGCGCACCGTGGCGATCTCCGACAGCGGCACCAGCGCGCCGCCGGCCGCGCGCACGCGCAGCGCGAGCAGCGATTCGACGCGGGACTTGGCATGGTCCGGCAGTTCGACGCGCACGGGAATGGCGATCCTCGCCTGCTCGCTGTGCAGGAAGGACATGTCCTCGCTGCCGACCGCGGTCGCCACGGCGGCGGCCACGCTCTGCTGCGTCACGCCGAGCTTCGACGCGCGCGCCCGGTCCACCACCACCACGAACTTCTGCTGCGCCGACTCGATGGAGTCGTCGATGTCGACCACGTCGGGCGTGGCCTCGAAGACCTGGCGCACCTCGCGCGCCACCTCGAGCGCGCGCGGGTAATCGGGGCCGTAGATCTCCGCGACCAGCGGCGCCTGCACCGGCGGGCCCGGCGGCACCTCGACCACGCTGACGGTGGCGCCGAAGGAGCGGCCGATCGCGGCGAGCTCACCGCGCACCGCCGCGACGATCTCGTGCGACTTGCGCTCGCGGTGATGCCGCTCGACCAGGTTCACCTGGATGTCGCCGTGCCACGGCTGGCTTCGCAGGTAGTACTGCCTCACCAGGCCGTTGAAGTTGATCGGCGCCGCGTCGCCGGCATAGATCTGGTAGTCGGTGACCTCGGGCACCGCGGCGACGTGATCGGCCAGCGCCTGCAGCACGCGCTCGGTGCTCTCGAGCGGCGTGCCCTCGGGCATGTCGACCACGACCTGGAACTCGCTCTTGTTGTCGAAGGGCAGCATCTTCATGACCACCGCGCCGATCGCAACCAGCGAGCACGACAACGCGATCAGCCCCAGCAGCACGCCGAGCAGCAGCCAGCGCCGGCGCGCGCCCGCCTGCCCACCCAGCAGCGGCGCCATGGTGCGCGTGAAGAAACGCGCGAGTGCCGTATCCTGCTGCTCGTGCGCATGCGCATGGGTGGCCACGCGCAGGAACACCCGCCGGTAAAGCCACGGCGTGAACACGAAGGCCACCGCGAGCGAGATCAGCATGCCCGTGCTGGCGTTGATCGGGATCGGCCGCAGGTAGGGTCCCATCAGCCCGCTGACGAACGCCATCGGCAGCAGCGCGGCGATCACGGTGAACGTCGCGAGTATCGTCGGGCCGCCGACCTCGTCGACCGCGACGGGAATGGCCTCGGCGAGCGAGCGCCTGCCGAGCAGCATGTGGCGGTGGATGTTCTCGACCACCACGATGGCGTCGTCGACCAGGATGCCGATCGAGAAAATCAGGGCGAACAGCGAGATGCGGTTCAGCGTGAATCCCCAGGCCCAGGACGCGAACAGCGTGGTCGCCAGCGTCACGATCACCGCGGCCCCGACGACCACCGCCTCGCGCCATCCCAGCGCGAACAGCACCAGCACGATCACCGACAGCGTGGCGAAGAGCAGCTTCTTGATCAGCGTCTGCGCCTTGTCGGCCGCGGTCGCGCCGTAATCGCGCGTGATCGTCACGTTGACGTCGTCCGGTATCTGCACGCCCTTCAGCTGTTCGAGGCGCCGGATCACGCCGGCCGACACGTCCACCGCATTCTCGCCGGGCTTCTTGCCCACCGCGATCGTGACGGCCGGGTAACGCGCATCGCCGGCCGGGTGCGCGGCCGCCGGGCCGGTGCCATGGCTCACGTAGCGCACGGGCCGGTCCGAGCCGTCCGTGACGCGCGCCACGTCGCGCAGGAACACCGGCGCCCCCTCGTGCACGCCCACGACCACGTCGGCCACCTCCTCGGGCGTGACCAGGAAGGTGCCGGCCTGCACCAGCATTTCGCGCCCCTCGTCGACGATGCTGCCCGCATCGCGCGCGGCGTTGGCCGATGCGAGCGCCGTGCGCAGATCGTCCAGCGCCAGCCCGAAGGCCGCGAGGCGCTCGGGGTCGAATTCCACGCGCACCGCGCGGTCCGGGCCGCCGATGGTCACGATCTCGCGCGTACCCGGCACGCGCTGCAGTTGCGCCTCGACCGCGTGCGCCACGCGCAACAGATCGGCCGCGCCCAGCGCGGGATTCTCGCTCCACAGCGTGACGGCGACGATCGGCACGTCATCGATGCCCTTGGGCTTGATCAGCGGCGCGCCGACCCCGACGTCCGCCGGCATCCAGTCCTGGTGGCTGTAAAAGGCGTTGTAGAGCCGAACGATGGCGTCGGTGCGCTGCTGGCCCACCTCGAAGCGCACCGTCAGCGCGGCCATGCCGGGCGAGGATGCGGAGTAGATGTACTCGACGCCCTCGATCTCCGAGACGATCTGCTCCGCGGGCGTGGTCACCAGCGCCTCGACCTCCTTCGCCGACGCGCCCGGGTACGGGATGAACACGTTGGCGAAGGTCACGTTGATCTGCGGCTCCTCCTCGCGCGCCGTGACGAGGATCGCGAACACGCCGAGCAGCACGCCGATCAGCGCCAGCAGCGGCGTGATCTCGGTGGTTAGAAAGCTGCGCGCGATGCGCCCGGACAGCCCCAGCGACTGCGGATCGCCGGCACTCATTCGCCGGACTCCGCGGCCGGTGTGCTCCGCGCCTTGTAGGCCACCGCCGCCGCGAGCGGGTCGGTGGCAACGCGCTCTCCCGCGACCAGTCCCGCCAGCACCGGCACGCGACCGTCGGCCGCGGGTGTCCCGACGCGCAGGTAGCGGAACGCGATGCGACCGTCCTCGCCGACCACGTAGGCGGCGTCGATCTCGCCGCGCCGCACCAGCGCCGCCGCGGGCAGGAGCAGGCGCTCCTCGGCACCGGTCACGAACGCCACCTTCAGCAGCATGCCCGGGTAGACGCCGTAGTCACCCTGCGGCACCGTCGCCAGCACGCGGAAAGTGTGCGTCACGGGATCGGCATTGGGCGAGATGCGCAACTCCTCGACCGCGATGGAACCGTCCTCGGGCAGCAGCACGCGGGCCTGGCGGTGCTTGCGCAGCTCGCCGATGTGCTGGTGCGGCACGTCGACGTGCACGCGCAGGTGCTCGAGGGACACGCCGGTGAGCAGCGGCGTGCCCACGCCCACCGTTTCGCCGATCTGCACGTGGCGCGCCACCACGATACCGGCATAGGGGGCGCGGATCACGGTGTTGGCGAGCTCTTCCTGCACTTCATCGAGCGCGGCCTGCGCCGCCCTGGCGTGGGCGCGCGCGGCGTCGAGATCCGCGCGGGCACGGTCGAACTGCGCCTTGGCGACCAGCTTCTTCGCATAGATCTCCCGGATGCGGTCGAACGCGAGCTGCGCCTCCACGAGCCGTGCCTTCGCCTCGCCGAGCTCCGATTCGGCCGCCGCGCCGCGCGCTTTCTGCTCGGTATCGGTGAAGCGCACGATCAGCGCGCCCTTCTCGACGTGGTCACCCACGTCCACCGGCATCTCGACCACGCGCCCGCTGGTTTGCGCCGAGACGGTGGACTGGTTCACGGCCTCGACCACGCCGTCGAAGAAGGTTTCGCGCGGCACCGCGGACGAGACGACGACGGCGCTCTGGAGGCTGACCGGGACCGCCCCCGTGTCGGACACGGATGGCGTGCCGGAATCAGGACAGCCGGCGAGCGTCATGGCCAGCGCCAGCAGCACCGCCCGCGCTGGCAGCACGCGGCGGATCGCGGGAAGGAATACGGACGCGGTGCGCAACGTCATATCGGTGTTTTCCGGTAAGCTCATCGCCAGCGTGGCACTGCGCGCATTCTACGCGCAGCCCGCGCGCGGGGTCCGCGCAACCACCGCAAAACTTGATCGAGCGCAATACCGCGAGGAGAACGCCATGTCCGCATCCGCACCCGGGCTCGCGGCCTGGCACGCTGCAGTCGCCCGCGGCGACGCTGCCGCCCTGCACGCGTTATTGGCC
>JAGPES010000201.1 GCA_018057015.1 Pseudomonadales bacterium
GTACAGCTCTGGCGCAAACCCCGTCTGCGAAGCGAGCGGGACGAACCCGGAGCCCAGTATGCAGTTGACCAGTGTCGCCGATAGGCTGTGGGAGTTGTGAGTCGCGATTAGGTTCTTCGACCCCATATCGGAGAAGTCGCACCCTTCGGCATACAGAGCGCCGCCACCGACATCTACCCGGAAAAGAGAAGTAATCGCCACCGACTCCGCCGCCAGCGAGCATCCGACCATTCGGACGATGCCGCCAATGGCAATGCTCCCATCAACATTATCAAACCGGAACGTGCAATTTCTCGCAATCGTGGTCGCCGCCGCACCATCCGAGTTCGCCCCGAGCTTAATTGATTTTACAGACGCACCATCCAGCCATAAGTAACACGCCTCGACAGCCGTATGGCTGTCACTGTTGCCAACAACTATTGAGTTGGACCCAATTACCCGTAGCGTCAGTCCCCGCAGGAAATGCGTGCGGTTCGCCGTCCCCGCGAACTGCACGGACCTGCTAGCCGACGAATTCCCAATCCATGTGCTTGTCCCCATTTCCGCCAGCGCATCCGTGCTGAAGTCGATTGCGATGATCGCGCACGAGTAGCTAAGCGTGTACGTCGTATTCGCCGCAAGCGCGTTATCCCCGGTGTGCGTGTGATCGATAAGGATCACGTCGCCATCCGCCGTCATCGCGGCAATCGCCGTAGCGAGCGTTGTCGCCGCCTTCGCCTTGGTGTCGTACGGCGAGGTGTTGCTCCCGGTGTGGGAGCAGTAAATGGTCGCCATTACTCACTCCGCCCCGATGATCGCCTCGAATTCATCGTTCGCCAACCGCTCGTCGATCTCCACCACGCGCGCAGCGACTACCGCATCAATATCTTGTTCTGGCACGCTCGACCACGTGAAGAATCCGACCTCCTTGCCATCCTGATCAAAGTGCCGCTCGACGACGTAGTACCGACCGCCGCCAAGGTCGCTCAGGGTTTTCGTGCTGTTCGTTACCGGCATATCACTCTCCCACCGCGCCTTGAATGGTGTTCGCCGCCGTGACCATGTTGGTCATTCTGGTTTTGAGCGCGTTCCACTGTGCGTTCGTCAGCCCGAATGCGTTACGGCATACCGCATCCGTGATATCGCCGCGATTCAGTGCGGCGAGAATCCACCGCGCGATGCGAACCAGGTCTTCCCGCTCGCGATTCCGGTACGCCTCGCGCACCCGCGAGACGAACTGCGCGACCGTTTGGTGCTTCAGCTGCAACGCCATCTCATACCCCCTGTTCTACCTGCTTCACGCCCCGCGCACGCTGGCGCTGCCACCTAATCCGCGATACACCGATCGCGCGCAGGCGTGCGCGGAAGCTCCGCATGATCGCCCGCGACATCTCTCCGTGCATCCCTTGCACATACGCCGTGCCCGCGTCGATCGTGATCGTCGCTACCGCCGTGTACGGCTCCGTCATCTGCTCTAGCGGCAGAAGCGGATCGACAGGTACGGAATAGGCCCGCGCCTGCCACACCTCGATCCGCTCCCCACGATGTACCGGGTCGAGGCGGACCAGCGACCGGCCACCAGCCATCGTTCATTTCCGCGTACGCGGATTCCGCTGCTTGGCGACCTTTTCTTTCAGCGTCGGCCCCGGTGCGCTGCCTGCGCGGCGACCAGTGCGCGTTGGTGCCTCCTCTCGCTCTAGCGGATTCCGCTGCCTGGCGACCTTTTCTTTCAGCGTCGGCCCCGGTGCCGGTTTGCGTGACATACCTACCTCCTGCATTGCTGTGTCGTAGCCAACCTGTTTCGCCCACCTCAACAGCTCCCGCGTGCCCTCATACATCGGCTCATCGCAGTGCGGGCAGCGCGGGCGCATCACGCATTCGGTGCGGTCAGCGTGAACGCGGTGATCGTGATCGTCTGGCCGCTCGCAATCACGACGTTATCGAGCTCAAGCTGCCCACCGCCTCCCGTCGCTGTGACGCTGCCTTGCATGTGGCAGTTGGTGTCGGCGGTGTCCTTGACGCGAAAATGCGCGGCGGTGCCGGCTGCATCAGCGGTGCCGGTCCACGTGCCGGCCTTGGCCTTCGTGCCGCCGCTCGCTGCCGCCAGCCAGTCGCTCGGCAGCGCCATATGCTCCAGCTCGGTGCCAGCGTCCGCCTGTGCACAGTCCGCCGGCTGCGCGCCGGTGCGGATGTCCAGATACGGCGCGGTGCCGATGGTCGTCTCGATCGCATCGAGCAGCGCGTTACGCGCCGCCACACTCAATTGCAGCGCCATCGGCTTACACTCCCAGACTCATGCTGACGAAAGCCTGTCCGCTCGACAGGCCGGTGATCACGATCTTCCCCTCGGCCTGCCACTGCGTGCACATATCGCGCAGTTCGTCGTGGCGCGGCTGGCGCGTGCACACGTAGTCCTGCCCGGGGTAATAGCGCGCGACGCACTGGTCGCCACGGAACCACGCGAATTCCTCAGTCGAGCGAAACGTGAACTCGGGGAGCGCGCCGCGCTCGGGGTCGGTCGTTGCCATCGTGTGCCCTCTATCCGATCACAACCGGAACAATCAGGAACGTCTTGATCATGCCCTGCGCGTCTCTCGTCGTGACCTGCACCTCGTAGGCCTGCGGGATCGCGGGCGGCACGTTCACCGAGACCGGCGCGTTCACCGTCACCTCGGCCGGCGGCAGGTTGATGACCGGCGGGAGCTGCTCGGGGACGTTGACCTGCACGTCGATGTTTGACGGCGGCAACTGGATGACCGGCGCCGGCGCGGCGAGCTGCACGATCTGCCCGGCCTCGCCGCGGGCCTGCCCGTGGGTGACAGCAACCGCGGCCTTCACGGTCTCGGCCACGCTGGTCATCGACTCGGCCATAGCCTGCGCCATATCCTGAATCTCGCGAGCAATCACGGTGGCGTCTTTCTGGCTCATGGCGTGGCGCTCGCGGGTTGCAGGACGTAGGCAATCAGATCGGCGGCGTATCGCTGCACGTCGTCCCCATCATCATCGGTTTCAGGCTCGGCACTCTTGTCCGGAGCAGGAACGGCAGGAGGCGGCGGCGCGGCGAACGGCGCGTTCGCATCACGTTCGGCCAGCGCCTCGAGCGAGTAATACTGCTGCTGCAGGTACACCGTATCGCCGCCGGCCAACGGCGCAGCATCGACCTGGCTGCGCGCCTCGTTCGGGGTCCACAGCCCGCCCTTGACTCCTTCCGTCAGGGTCTTAATCTGCGTCGCCTGGTCCATCCTGAGCAGGCCGGCCAGATCCAGCTCCACCCCCAACTGTCTGCCGGCAATCGGCGCGTCTAATCCTATCCCCTCGTCCATGCACGCCTCGAACTGCTCGATCAAGGATTGTAGGCAATCCGCGTAGTAGATCTGGTTCAGCACCTCAGCATTCTGGTACGTCGGCATGATTCCGAGCCCGATCTTGAACGGCGGTACGTGGAAGGCGCTGCATACGATTTCCGCCGTCCATTTCAGCTGATCAATCAACTGCGCATCGGCCGCGGTCATGCGCATCGGCTCGTACTTCAGGCCGTCACCGAGCGCCGCGATCTTGCCGGCGTTGTCCCCGGCGAAGTTCTCGTTCCAATAGGTCTTGAGCCGCTCTGCGGTATCCTGTGAAATCGCACCCGGTGCCAACAGCATGCCTCCCGGGTGCGCGTGGTTCGCAAAGAAGCTGTTCTGATCCTCGATGATCCGCAGCCCCTGACTTGCGGCAGCACCGCAGGCGAAGATCGGCCCCACACCGAGTAACGGATGGAACAGGCAATTCATCCGGTCGTGGATGATTTCAGACGCCGGCACGACAACATTCTCAGCTTCCAGACCCGCCATATTGTCGGACTTCAGTTCGTAGTAAACCTCCGCCGTCGGCGTGACCAACGGCTTCACGCGCAGCGGGTCGAGCAGGTACAGCGCCGTCACCACGCCGCGGCCGTCGCGCTGCTTCAGCGCGTAGGCGTTGCCGTTGATTAACTTGGAGGTGATCCACCACTCCTTGAATTGGATGTGGTTCTGGTAGTTGTTTGGGCGGCGCAGCACGGGCGAGAAGGCCGAATTCGTCGTCTCGCTCCAGACCCGCGTTTTCGGGTCTTGCTCGACGAGCTTGTGCCGGAGCTTCCCGATGTCGTTGGCGATCAGCGTGATGCACGCATAGACCGCGTGATAGGCCAATACGGTGTCCTGCGAGTAGATTGCATCGGACGCATTCGCCTGCCAGCCGCCAGGCCATGCATCATAAATCATGGACCACCAACCGCGGTCCTGAACGGATTGCGCCAGCGCCTTCGTGACCACAGGCGGTTTGCGGCGGGTGATCTCGAATCCGAGCAATCGCATCACACGCTCTCGATCTGTTCCGCGCGCATGTCACGGCGCCGATACGTGCGCCGTTGCACAGGTTCCGGTTCGGGGTCCGGTTCTGGGTCCGGTTCGGGGCCGACTCGCGCCGTGGCGTAGCCGATGGCAACCAACACCCGGGAGTCCCGGCGGTTGGCGGTGAATTCTTGCCCCGCACTGAGCCGCGACCCGCGGTACGGAAACGGTCTGGACGCGATCAGGTTCATGGGCACCTCTGCAAAAAAAATGGCCGCGCTCGCCCGCGGCCCACCAGGCGGAATCAGTCGCTGGAGACGGTGTTACCGTAGTTCGCCTCGTTGATGTACTGGACCGCATGCGTGCGGCGCTTCGCGAAGTTCATCGGGATGATGACCCGCAGCGCAACCGATGCCGTCTGGAACATCGAGACGGGGTAGTTCGCCTGAGCAACCGGGGTATCCGATGCCGCAGCCGGGTCCGTCGCCATCTCGATCGTCGCATCGCGCGACAGCGACACCTCGATACCCATGCTGCCGATGCGCCAGATGTCGCTCGGCTTGCACAGGATCAGGTGCGATGCGTTGACGTTGTCCCCCGTGACCACCGGATCGCCGAGCAGCGTGCCGCCCGTGGTGGTGATGTTGGGGAACTCGGTCTGCCCAAGTGCGTTGGTCATCAGCTGGATGGCCTTCGCGGTGGCGGGGTTCATGACGAACGTCAGCCCCATTGCGTTGTAGGCGGACAGGAACGGACCGTACAACGTCTTGATGTCCGCGCGCAGCGCGTCCCCGTCCGATCCAAACGAGCCAAACGCGGTCACGCCGTTCAGCAGCCCCGCCGGGCTGATCCCGTTGCTCGCAGCGGTCGCGCTCACGAACGTCGCGTCGATCCGCTGCGCTGCCGCCGCGACCAGCGCGTCACGGATCAGCTGCTCTGCCGCCGGCGTGGAGTCGCGCAGCAAATCCATGCTGGCCACCGCGAGCGCAGCGACCTTCAGCGGGCTGAGCGACACCGTGGAGAAGTCCGCCTTGCTGGCCGGAATGCCCTTCGATTCGCCCACCCAGTACCCAGTGGCCGCGCCGTCCTGGCCTTTGATTGTAACGTTCGCCGGCACCTCACGCAGTCCCAGTCGGTTGTAGACCGTCTGTGCGTACAGGTATTCGATGAAGTCCCCGGTGAAACGGGCATCCGCCTGCACCAGTTCGGCACCCGCCTCGCCCGAACCCGCACCGTGGCCGGCAACGGATGCGCGGATCACGTTCACCAGCGTCGGGTTGGTCGCACCCCAGCGGTGCTGAGCGATCTCCGCCGCGCTGCGGGCCTCCGTTGCGAGGTTATCGCGGTCGAGTTGCGCCAGCGTGCGGGCGATTACCATGCGGGTGAAGTTCTGCCCGGCAAACCTCTCCTCCGGTTCGCGGTTCAGGATGATCGTCGGCGCGCCAATGGCCGGACGGCTGACGCTGCGCTGCTCGCTGGCGTTGCCCTGCGAACGGGACTGCTCGACCGGCGCTGCGCGTTGCACGTTCAGCTGTTCAAGGCGGCGCAGGCGCACCAAGTCCGCGTCGAGCAGCTTGATCTCACCGTCGATGGTGTCGAACTCCTCGGCTTCCGCCTCGTCCATCGACCGGCCCTCGTCGATCGACTTTTGAGTAATGTCGGACATGCGGCCGGCCTTCGCCGCGCGCGTGTTTTCCAGATCCTTGATCTGGTCGCTGAGCTTTTTCATGAGTATATCCTCGGGATCAGTTGAATAGCGCCCGTGCGGGCGATTGGTTTGGTTCCCGAGTCGCCGGGAGAGATAAGACGGACAGCACGGCCTACCGCGGCGATATGCTGCCGATCTAAATGCTTGATCGCGGTGATCACCGCGTCGCTGTTTGCTGGGATGGTTACAAGCGAGAGCTCGAGCCACTCCCATTTCAAAAAATGGACACCGCCGGATTCCATGTGCGAATGCTCAATCGAGCGAAAGCCGATCGACACAGCGCGCACCAGGCCGGCCTTGAG
>JAGPES010000202.1 GCA_018057015.1 Pseudomonadales bacterium
ATCATAGAGCGCGAGCAGTTCACCCGCACTGCGGTTCCAGTCGAAGCACGCCGCGCGCTCCCGACTGCGCCCGGCCATCGCGTCGCGCTCGGCGGGATCGGCGGCCAGCTCCAGCATCGCCGTCGTCCAGGCCTCGGTAGCCTCGGGCGGCAGCAGCACCGCGGCGTCGCCGGCAACCTCGGGGATGGAGCTGCTGCTCGAGGCAAGCGTGGGCGCGCCGAACTGCATGCCTTCCAGCACCGGCAGCCCGAAGCCCTCGAACAGCGAGGGATAGAGGTTGGCGTAGCAGTTGCGATAAAGCCAGATCAGCTCGGCGTCGGAGACGTATCCCGTGACGATCACCTGCCCGGCGACGCCGAGTTCCTCGAGCGCGCGCGGGAAATCCTCCATGCGCCAGCCCTCCCCGCCCGCCAGCACCAGGGGCATCGGCTCGCCGCCGCGCGCCAGGTAGCCGGCGAAGGCCTGCGCCAGCCGGCGCTGGTTCTTGCGCGGCTCGATGGTGCCCACGCTGAGCCAGAAGCGCCCCGGCGCCACCTCGCGCAGGCGAGCGGGCCGCTCGCCCTGCTCGTCGTCGGCGGCGAAGAAGCGCGAACACGGGTGGATCACGCGCACTCGTTGCGCCGGGAAGTGCGGAAAGACGCGCAGGTAGTCGCGACGCGAGGCCTCCGATATCGCCACTATCCAGTCCGCGGCAATGGAAGAGCGGAACGCGCCCTCGAAGCAGCCGATGCGGTTGGCCTCCGTGGTCCACGAGGGATCGACAAGGAACGCGAGGTCGTAGAGCGTGTACACGAGCCGCGATCCGCCGAGCTGCAGCGGGCACCAGAAGTTGTTGGCGTGCACGATGTCGGGCCGGCCCAGCGCATCCGCCAGTTCCGGCGCGTTCCAGAAGGTGGCCGCGCTCTCGCGCGTGAGATGGCGCGGGCCGTATTCGGTGTGCGCGCCCGGGTAGGGATTGCGCAGCGGCATGCGCGGATCGAAGTAGAAATCGCCGAAGCCCGGATACAGCGAATAGCGGTGCGCCGGGGCGATCCTGAGCAGCGCCTGCAGCATGGCATCGGCGTAGTAGCCGCAGCCCGCCTTGCCCGCGCCAGTCTGCGAGACGTCAAAGCCGATATGCATCGCGCCCCCACTGCGAGAGCACGCGCCGCATCGCGGGACCGACACTGCGGTTCCAGCGCAGCGCCGCCATGACCGAGTGCAGCATCACGCAGAGCACGAAGCGCCGCGGCGCCCGCGCACGGTCGACCCGCGGCTCGACCACCGCGTGCGCGTAATTGAACAGCCAGCGATCGGGCACGCCCCCGAAATGCCGCTTCATCATGTCGTTGATCTCGCGATGCACCGCCACCCGCGCCCCCAGCGTCTTGTTCTCGCCGTAGAGGCGAGAACCCGCCAGCTTCTCCTCGAGATAGTGGAAGCGCGCGCCGCCCTTGCCCAGGCGCAGCCAGTACTCGTAATCCATGCAGTAGTGCAGCGACTCGTCGGGAAGCCCGTGCTGCTCCACCACGCGTCGGCGCAGGAACAGCGCCGGCTGACAGATGAAGCAGGTCTCCTTGAGCCGCTCCAGGTCCCAGGCTTCGGTGGGGTATGCCTCGAAGGCCCGGTCATCGATGTCGATATGGTCCGCCATGCCGTAGACCACGTCGACCTCGGGCTGTGCCCGGAACACCTGCAGCACCCGCGCGATCGCGCCGGGGTAGTAGACGTCGTCCGAATTGAGCCAGCCCAGGATCTCGCCGTCGGTGGCGCGGATGCCCTTGTTGAGCGCGTCGGTCTGGCCGCGGTCCCGCTCCGAGACCCAGCGCACCGTGGCGGTGAAGCGCTCCAGCACAGCGCGCGTCCCGTCGGTACTGCCGCCGTCCATCACGACGTGCTCCAGTTCCGGCACGTCCTGCATCGCGACGCTGTGGATGGTGCGCTCGATGAAGCGCCCCTGGTTGAACGAGGGCGTGATGACGCTGACTTTCACGCCCTTGCGCTCCCCGCTTCCGCGCGCGCCGGCGCAAGCGCCATGGCCTGGCGGAACACGTCCAGGTATTCGGCAGCCATCCGCGCGCCGTCGCTGAATTCAATCGCGCGCACCCGACCCGCACTTACCAGATCCGTCCGCCGCGCAGGATCGTTGACCAGTTCGAGCATTGCCGCCGCGATCTGCCCGGGCAGGCGCGGGTCGAACAGGATGGCCGCCCCGGTGGCGATCTCGGGCAGCGAGGTCGCGTTGCTGCAGGCCACGGCGACACCGGCCGTCATCGCCTCGATCACGGGCATCCCGAAACCTTCGTAGAGCGACGGGAACACCATGCCCGCGCTGTTGCGTAGCAGCACCCCGAGCTCCGCGGTCGCGACGTAGCCGGGAAAGACGATGCGCGCGCCCAGCCCCATCGCAGCGGCCGCCTGCACCAGGAACTCGCGCCGCGCGCCGGGCGCTCCGGTGCACACGAGGCCGATGTCGTCGGGCAATCCGCCACGCGCCGCCATCCCGAAGGCCGTCAGCAGCATCTCGTGGTTCTTGTGCTTCCAGAAGTTCGCCGGGTAGATCAGGTAGCGTCCGCGCTGCAGGCCCAGTCGCGCGAGCACCGGCTCGTGCGCACCCGGGCCCACGCCGAAACGATTGCCGAGACGATGATGGACCGTGCGCACGCGCTCCGGCGCGAGCGCACCCTGGCGGATCATGGAGTCGCGCGCGTAATCTGAAATGGCCACCAGCAGCGTCGCCTCCTGGCAGGCCGAGCGGAACACCTGGTCACGGTGGCCGATGTCTGCCGCCTCGAAGAACTGCGGGTAGCTCAGGTACTGCAGGTCGTGCACCACGCTGACCACCGGCACCCCGGGCTCGGCATAGGTGGGGGCCGTGAACGGGCAGAACAGCAAGTCGGCGCCGATCCCGCGCAGCAGGCTCATGGCCTCGGCGCGGCGGCGATGCCGCGCCAGGCGATAAGCGACACGGGCCGCGAGGGAGCGGATACGCCCCGGCAGGTAACGCGCCAGCCGGCGCGACGCGCGATCGATAAACCCCGGCCGCGGGGGCTGCCCGGGCGGCTGCCCGGCGTGGCCGAGCACCAGCCTGCGCCCGACGTTGGAGCGATCCAGCGCGGCGAGTTCCTCGTGCGTTTCCACGCGCGTGAGCAGGACGAAGCGCGTCCGCGGCGCCTGCGCCGCAAGCCCGCGCAGCAACTCGAGGACGAAGACCTTGGCCCCGCCGTTTTCACCTCCCGGCAGGACCGGCGTGAGGTCCACCGCCACGATTCTGGGGTCGCGCATCATCTGCTGAACTTGTACCGGGCCGGCCCTGCAAAAGGCGCGAAGTTTAACCGAATCGGCAAACCGGGGTGAGGGATAGCCTTTTCCGGCGCTACATTTGCCGCGATGGACTCGCGCCGTGCATGCGGCCGAAACCCTGCGCAAGACAGCCGCTATCGCAGCACGGAGCGGTAGAGTTCGGCATAGGACGCGCACATCTGCCCGGCCTGGAACAACTCGAGGTAGCGCGCCCGCGCGTTGCGTCCCATCTGCTGTGCGAGCGCGGGCTCGTCCAGCAACCGCGCCAACGCACCCCGCAAGGCCGCGGCATCACCGGGCGGCACCACCAGTCCCGTGACGCCGCCGACATTGACGTGACTCGTGCCGGTACCGATTTCGCTCGAAATCATCGGCTTGCCGAACATCGCGCCCTCGAGCAGCGAGACGCCGAAGGCCTCCGCGCGCAGGTGCGAGGGGAACACCACGCCGTAGCACAGCGTCAGCAACGCGATCTTGTCCGCGTCGGGTATCGCCCCCATGAATGTCACGTTGCCCAGGCCCTCCCTTCGCGCGTGCTCCTTCAGTTCGCTCTCGATCGGACCCGCGCCCACGATCACCACGTTCGCGCCGGAGCCCTTCAGCGCATCGAGCAGGATGTGAAGACCCTTGTAGTAACGCAGCATGCCGACGAACAGGAAGAACGGCGACGGCAGGCGCGAGCGCCAGTGCGCCAGCAGCGCGGCATCCGCCGCGGGGTAGTTGTGCTCGTCCAGCCCGATGGGGATCACGGAGGTCTTGTCGCGAAACTGCGCGAGCACCGGGCTGGTCTGCAGGTAATTGGGCGAGGTCGCGACGATGCGATCGACCTGCCGCAGGAACACGTGCATCAGCGGCCGGTAGATCCGGTACAGCCTGATCTGGCGCACGATGTCCGAATGGTAGGTGAGCACCGAGGGCTTGCCGGTGCTCGCCAGCAGATGCGCGACGTCCGCCATCGGCCACGGGAAATGGTAGTGGAGGAGATCCGCCCTGTCGGCCAGCTCACGGAAGCGCCCGATGGCCGAGGCCGATATCTCGGCGCCGCCGATGCGAAACTGCGTCTTCGCGTAATGCACCGGGATGGTGTCGAACACGGTGTCGCCGACGCGTTCACCCGAGCCCAGCGTCAGCACCTCGGCAAAGATGCCCCGCGCCTCGCAGCCCTGGCAGAGCTGGTAGATGACCTGCTCGATACCGCCGTAGGACGCGGGATAGAATGTTCGGTAAAAATGCAGGACACGCATCGGACAGGCAACAAAAGAACCGGCCTGTCGGACCCTGACGGTGACATGCGTTGGCCGATGGGTGGAAAATGGCTACCGCAATTTAGCAAGGATCCCCTGCCCGCGGTAGCCCGCACGATATGCCGGCGCCACGGGAGCACGCATGCCCCCGATCAGCCTCGATATCTCGATAGTGACCTACAAGACGGATCTTCTGGGCCTGAAGATCGCGTTGATATCGCTGTGCCGGGCGATCGAGCGCGCGCGCGAGCGCATGTCGCGGCAGCTGCTGGTCTCGCTGTTCATCGTCGAGAACGCGCCGCGCCATCCGACGCCGGCCCCCGCGCGGCTGGCGGCCAGCAAGTACCTGCGCGTGTTCGACGCCATCCACCACATCCAGTCGCCGGAGAACGTGGGCTTCGGTCGCGGGCACAACCTCGCCATATTCGATGAACGGAGCGCCACGGCAGACTACCACCTGGTCCTGAACCCGGACGTGGAACTCGACCCCGACGCGCTGCGGCTCTGCATCGATTACCTGGAGGCAAACCCCGCGACCGTCGCGGTCATCCCGAACGCGGTGGACGGCCGCAACGAGCCCTGCTACCTGGCGAAGGCACAACCCTCCGTCGTGGTGCTGGCCTTCCGGGCCTACCTGCCGGATATCCGCTTTTCGTGGGTGCGCCGGCGACTGGAGCGTTACGAGCTGCGGCCGGCTGCCGATCGCGGCGAGATCATCCGCGACGTCCCGAACGGCAGCGGCTGCTTCTTCTTCGCGCGGGCGTCGGCGTTGCGCGAGGTGGGCGGCTTCGCGCCGGAATACTTCCTCTATTTCGAGGACTTCGACCTGTCCAATCGCCTTCGCCGGCTGGGTCGCATGGATTACCTGCCCCAGATCCGGCTGGTCCACTATGGCGGGAATGTCGGTCGCAAGGGGCTGCACCACCTGCTGCTCTTCTCGCGCTCGGCGATCCGCTTCTTCAACCGGTGGGGCTGGCGATTCTGCTAGAGACCTGCGCGGCAGAACATGGTCGCGCGGACTCCTTGCACTCAGCGCCCGGGCACCAGCCACCACTCGCCGTCGACGAGAATCCATTTCTCCGTCATGTCACGCTGCATGACGGTGTCCGCGCCCATCTTGCCGCCGGCCAGCCCGCCGTAGCTGTAGCTGAGCTCGACGACGACGGTGCACAGTTCACCCTCGCAGGAGACGCTCTTGATGTCGAAGGCACGCCGCTTGATCGAGGGTCCCATCTTGCCGAGGTAGGCCTTGTAGGGGTGCGTTTCACGGTAGCCCGGCGAGGTGAAGGTGTAGGCCAGCTCGAAATTGTTCTCGAGCCGCGCCTGCTGGTGGGCCGCGACGCGCGCCTTGACCACCTCCTCGACCGGCTTCTGCGGCAGCGCCGCGCAGCCCCCGAGCAGCAACGACGCAAAAACGGCAAACAGTACGGACCTGATCACGACTCGACACTCCCCGAATTGAAAGCACTGAAAATCCACGCCACCGTCACAGGCCGAAAGCCTCGGTCACCGCGCTCATTTTCTCGCGGAACTCCTCGCCGACCTTGGCGAAGTCGTTGTACTGCACGATCGCGCGCGGGCTGATCGTCACCAGCAGTTCCGTGCGGCGATCGTTGTCGGACCTGGTGCCGAACAGGCCGCCGACCACCGGCAGCTTGTGCAGCACCGGGATCCCCGAGCTGCCGGTCGTCTTGTTGCTCTGGATCAGGCCGCCGAGAATGATCGTGTCGCCGCTCTGGATGGCCACCGTGCTCTTGATCGATCGCTGCAGGAAGGA
>JAGPES010000203.1 GCA_018057015.1 Pseudomonadales bacterium
GGATAGTTGCCGAGGTTCGCATAGCCGCCCCAGATGTAGAACGAGCGGCCGGGCAGCAGCACGCGCGCCGCATTCCCGAACCACGCCAGCAGCATCTGATCGAAGGCCTCGCCCGACACGAAGTCGTTGGCGAGCGGTCGGTCCTTGGCACGCATCTTCTTGCGGGCCTTCGCGGGGTTGGTCACGCCGCGCGCCACGTCAAACGCCTGGTGATGCATCTTCTTCGACAGGTCCGGATGCGAACTCAGACCGGCGGCGATCGCCGTGCTGCTGCGCGGCTCGACCTTGACGTTGTACGGCGGGTCCATGTTGACGAGGTGAATGGGCAGCAGGCTCGGCGTGACCACCGTACCGACGGGGAGTTCCATCGCCTTCGCCGGATCGACGGCGAGCAGCAGGTCCACGTCCGCCGCCAAGGCGCTGTCACCGCACAGCAGCCGGTGATCGCCCATGACCCACAGGTCGCCGCGCTGCGTCGTCGCCGCGTCCGGCGGTTCGGGGATCTCGTCGGGGTCGGTCAACCCCTGCTTCACGCCGGGATCGAGCAGCTGGGCGAGCTCGTCCGCGTCGAAACCGAGCAGCGACCAGTCGAGGCCGGCGCCCTGGAGCTCGGCCAATTCGATCGGCAGGAGGTCGAGGTTCCACTCGGCCAGCTCGGCCGTCTTGTTGTCGGCGATACGGTACGCGCGGATCTGCTCGGGCGTCAGGTCGCGGGCGACATGGACGGGTACCTGCTCGAGCCCGAGCTTCTGCGCCGCCTTCCAGCGCGTATGGCCGCAGACGATGACACCGGCGTCGTCCACCACGATGGGCTGGCGGAAGCCGAAACGCCGAATCGACTCGGCCACGGCGTCGACCGCGGCGTCGTTCATGCGGGGGTTCTTCTCGTACGGTTGGATCGCGGCCAGCGGCCGGTACTCGACGTTCAGCATCGCTCAGACCTCCATGTCTGTCAGACGACCGGGGTGGCCGGCGCGCCGGCGCGTTCGGCCCCCGAGCGGCAACGGGCGAACGAGGTGGTAGGCACCTACCACCGGGCGGCCCCGCGTCGCCCCGTGGGCCCAGGAACGCGAACGGGGGCCGCCCGGACGGGCCCCGACGGCGGGTAAAACAAACTCTGTCTGGATTGGCGACTCGTTCGACGCCAGCTCCGGGCGTTTTCTCGTCAGGGAGGAACCGCTGCCGCCGGGTGTATGTGATGTAGCTGGTGCAAGTTTTTCAGCCCCTATATATGCGCGCACTTCTCTACAAGGTAGGTTCGCGCGCGAGGTAGCTAAAATACATGCACTAGACACACCAGATACACCCGTCATGGCCGCACCTCCGTTTGGCAGAGGCGCCACACGACGCCGTGCTTGCTGCGTTCCGCGATGGTGTCGAGGTACGCCCCGTCCACGACGCGCCGCCGGAAATGCCGCAGGCGGTTGCCCAGCTGCCGCGGCGTAGGCGTCTTACCCGGCGGGCAGCCGACAAGGTTCTCGATCGCGACGCGCATCGTGGCGCTGACTTCCGCGGTGCCTTGGAACTCCCGCTGTCCCGAGTACAGCTCCCCCAGCAATTCGGACAGCACGACGCCGCGGCCCCACGTGTCGTACTGCTTCCAGGCCGCGATGAGCTGAGCCAGCGCATCTGCCGTCGTGTCCGCGGACTCGGCCAACCGGGTGCGGGTCAGGCAGGGATCGGGCAGACCCAGCCAGACGACCGCCTGCCGCACAACGCCGGACCAGCCCTCGAAGCTCCCGAAGGGCTTGAGTGCCTGGCCCGGCCGGCCGGCGCGCAGGTAGGCGGACAAGATGGTGAGCGCGGCGCTGAGCAGTTTGCCGCGCTGCGCATCGATCCACGCGAGCAGATTCTCGTGGCGGAAGCCCGAGCGTTCCTCGGGCCGTTCGCTCAGGCAGTCGAGCCGGACGTGAATGATCCGCCGCAGCGTGTCGGCAGCGACCTGGACGTTGTTGCCCGTCGCGAACCACGCGGGGATCAGCGGCAGCTCGACCTCCTCGCTCTTGCCGAGGATGCGGTCCTTCCAGCGTGTGCTGGTCAGCGCACGATCGAGCGCATCGTTGCCGAACGGGCCCTCGAGGTTGTCGAAGAGGATCAGGCGGTCGCCGGCGATGGCGATCGCGGTTATTTTCTTGCGCATCTCGTCGCTTTCGCGCGCGTAGCTGCTGACTGGCATCTCGCGCCCGAGCACGATGCGGCCGATGGTCTGCGCGAGCAGGCCCTTGCCGGCGCCGCGCACGTTGGCGTCGATCAGGAACAGCGGCGAAGGGCCGGTGAAGGCGAACCGGGCCAGCGGCGTGAGCAGTCCGGCGAGCCAGGCGGCCTTGTGTTCCTCAGACTCGATGGGGAAATCGCAGACGACCTCGAGCAGCGTTCCCAGCGCCGCGTCGGCGTCGTCGATGTTCACATCCTCAGGAATCGGCGGGAAGCGGGTCTCGGCGACCGGTTGGTACAGCACGCCGGTACGTTCGTCGTGTCCGGGCTGTTGCCAGACCGAACCATCGGGCCGCAGGATCGGGGCGTCCGAGGCGCCCAGCAGGTGCCGCACGCCGGCCCACTCGGCCCGGGCCTCGATCGCGCTGACCAGCCAGCTAGCGGGATGCGCGGGGACCTCCTCACCCTTGCGGTTGAGCTTGGTGAATGTGGCGCAGCGTGTCAGCCGCTCGCGCAGGTTGGGCGCCGGCAGCGACTGGATCGTCGCCGAGCCGGCACAGCGCAGGATGCCGTCGCTGGGCTGGTGATCGCGCACGACGCGCACGAGAATTCCGCCGCGCTGATACATATCCGCATCGGCGGTCAACGCCGCGACCGCCTCAGCGACGACGCGGTGCTCCTCGGTATCGATGAAGATGTTCGGCCGCTTGGCGCCGGCGTCCGGTAGCGGCGCATCGCGCGCCGTTTCGACGAGCCCCTGCAGCTCCGCAACGGTGCCGCCGGCATCGAACCAATCGCTGGCGTCCTTGCCCGGGCCGGGCAGCTCTAGAATTCGGATGTCCGCGGCGCGGTTGCGCAAACGCATGGCGACGTCGGTCGCGTGCGCCCGGCCGGCGGCATCCTTGTCGGGGATGATCGCTACGGGTCGACCATGCAGGGCCGAATCGTCGGCGAGCTTGCTCCATTTGCCGGCCCCGCCCGGGTTGCACGTGGCAATCAGGCCGACGGACGCCAGGCGATCGGCGTCCTTCTCGCCCTCGACGATCCACACGCGCTCATCGCACGTCGCGGCCAGGAGCTCCGGCAGCCGGTACAGCACGCGCGGCGTGCGCCCCAGTTTCCACAGCCAGCCGCCGTTGCCATCGGGGCGGCGCTGCCGGAAGTCCTTGCCCTCGAAGCGCACCACCTGGAACAGGAGCTCGCCGGCGGCGTCGCGGTAGTCGTATGTGGCCAGGATGCGGCCCACGCCATCGCCGTTGTTGCCGGGCGGGAACAGGTCGCCCATGCGCAGCCCGAGCGACTGGCAGACGGCGACGGGCGCGCAGCCCGCATGACAATGCAGCAGCACCCGGCCGTCATCGCCGCGCGCCAGGCTGAGGCTGGCGTGCTGATCGTCGTGCGCCGGGCAGCGCGCCTCGTAGCCGCCGTTGGATGCGCGGACGCCGGCGAGGCGCGACAGAACAGCCTGGATGGGATCAGCCCGCGCCACGCAAGTGCCTCCCGATTGCCGCCCACACGTCCTCGACCGAGCGGGCGACAACGTACACGCCGCCGAACCGCTGGATCATGGCCTGGTAGCGGCACTGCTCCGGCGACTGCCGGCCGCCGTTGCTCTTCACCTCGATTTCGAGGCGCAGGCCATTGGGCAGGATGCCTGTGAGGTCCGCCTGACCCGCCAGGCCGAAGCGCACGACGCGCCCGCCGCAGCGCCGGGGGCCGCCGAGCCGGGCGGCACCGACATTCGCGCGCCACAGGCGCATGTCGGGTCGCGCTCCGAACGTGCGCAGGATCTCGTTCTGGAGCTGCTTCTCCGTCATGCGCACAGGTACTCCTCGATGCTGCGGTCGCCGCGTTCGCGGTTGTGGCGGCTGCAGACGATGTGGCAGTTTTCGAGCGTGTACTCGCCGCCGCGGGTTCCGGGGATGATGCGATCCAGGTCCAGCTCGCTGGAGCACTCGCCCTTGCCCCGACCGTCGAAGAAACACCGCGCCCCGTGCCGCATGGCCACGTCGACCATCAGCCGCAGCGTCTTGCCGGACTTGCGGTAGCGCAGGTAGCACGGCAGCAGCGTCTCGTCCGGCTCGAGGAAGCTCTGGACCATCGCGAGCAGCTCGACGCGCCGGGCCGGGTCGATCAGCCAGTCGTCGGAGCCGAACGGTGGGAGGGGCTCGCCCGCCTGGCGGCGCTCTTCCACCAACCGCTCGACGCGGTAGATCGCGATAAAGGTCGGCAGTTCATCCGCCGTCATGCAGCCACCTCAGCTTTCCGCCGCAGTCGGGGCAGACGGGATCGGGCCCCGACACAGCCAATTCTCCTTCGCTGTCGCAGCTGGTGCAGACGGCGAAGCCGACGTTGCCCGGAGACGGAGCCGGGACAGCTCGCAGTACTGCGGGTTGCACTCGATTCCCAGGTACTGCCGACCCAACTCCAGGGCCGCCACCCCCGTGCTGGCACTGCCGCTGAACGGGTCGATGACCAGGTCGCCCGGCTGCGAGGCGCAGCCCACGATCGCCCGCGTGATCGCCAGCGGAATCTGCGTTGGGAAATCCGGAATCCGCTCCGCCGCCGTCCCGACCAGGCGCGGGATGATCCACACGTCGTCCCATAGCTTGCCTCCCGGGTCCGCCCGGCCGTCGGCGTACTTGGCCTGCCGGTCGGAGGGCCGCGACACGGCCTCGGGGTTGAACACGAAGTGCTGCGCGTCGCGGACGCAGTAGAAAATGTGCCGCGAGCAGCGGTTGAACTTGCGCGCGCAGTTCACGCCGAAGGTCTCGTACCACTTGATCCAGTTGCGGATCGTCAGCCCCAGCCCCTTCAGCGCGCCGGCAAACTCCGCGGCATACTCGTCGTTGATCATCACCCACAGGCTGCCGTCGGGCGTGAGCACGCGAACGGCGGCCTGCATCCAGCGCGTGCACCAGGTGAGGTAGTCGGCGTCGGACAGCCGGTCGGCCGCGGCGCCCGCCCCGTAGTCCATCCCGATGTTGTAGGGCGGGTCGGCGAAGATCAGGCGCGCGGTAGCGGGCTCAAGCTGCGCGAGCTCCGCAATGCAGTCGCCGGCGATGATGCGCCACTCGACGGGTGCGACGGCGACCTGCGCCGCTTTTGCCCTCAGCGCTTCACGCCTTTCATCACGCTCCATCTGGCGACGCGCTTGCGGCTCGGTCAACTCACCGGTCCGCACCTTCTCCAGCAGATCGGGGCGATGGCGTTTCAGCGTGACGGCCCGGCTGATCGTCGCCGGGGACACGCCTGCGGCTGTCGCGATCGCCCTGCGGGCCGGATTCTTGCTCTGCCTGTCAAGTGGGCGCTCATTTGAGCGCGGACTTGATGCCAACCGTCGTCCGTCTTTTGTTCGCGGCCGTGCTTTCGTCGCAGCGCTTCGTCGTGCGTTAGCGTCGTTGCGCCGCTTGGCTTGCTCGGCGATCCAGGCGTCCGATCCTTCCACGATACGCACGTACACCGCGGCGCGCTGGCCTGCGCTCAGGTGTCGGCGTTCAGCATTCTCCGACCAGGCGAAGGCCCACGGGTTCGTATCGGCCGGCAACTCCCGCGTGCGAACCGGCACCTCGGCCTTCTGGCAGGCCAGATAGCGATTGCGGCCGTCGAGGATGCGGCCCTCGTGCAGGACAATGGGCTCGAGCAGCCCATTGCGACGAATGTCCTCGGCCAGCGCGTCGAGCTCGGCCGGCTCCATGAGCGGGAGGAGCCCCGCGATGGCGTGGAATTCAAGCGGATTGGACATGATCGAATTTCTCCCTGAGGCGTTCCAGGCGGACCTCCCCCACGAACCCCCGCGGCCAGCAGCCAAACATCTCCCGATAACGATGCGCCGCCCAACCGTCGGCAAAACCGCGCTGCCGGGCGACGTCGACCAGGTGGGCATACACGGCGCGCTTCTCGTCGAGGGAAGCATGTGCAGGGTCGACGAGCTCGCGCACCCCTTCGCGCTCGACCACCACGGGGGCGACGTCGAAGCGTTCCTTGAACCGGAAGAAGCTCCAGCCCTCCCGATAGCCGCAGGCCGCGCGCTCGGCCTCGATGAGGTTCCAGATCTGGCGGCGGTACTCGAAGCTGCCGTCGTCGAACTCCGAGAGCTCGCCGGCACCGTGAATGTCGACGTGTTCACGGCGAGTGCCCCCGG
>JAGPES010000204.1 GCA_018057015.1 Pseudomonadales bacterium
CGCCGAGGCCGGATCCGAACCCACCCGACCCGCACCCAAGAGGGCGACCCGATGAGCGCATCCTGGCCCACGCTGAACTTCGATCTCGGCGCAGACATCGACATGCTGCGCGATACCGTCGCGGCCTTCTGCGCCGCAGAGCTCGCGCCGCGCGCCGCGGCGATAGATCGCGACAACAATTTTCCCGCAGACCTGTGGCGCAGGTTCGGCGAACTCGGGCTGCTCGGCATGACGGTCGCGGAGCAGTATGGCGGCAGCGGCATGGGCTACCTCGCGCACGCGGTCGCGATGGAAGAGGTCAGCCGCGCCTCGGCCGCCGTGGGCCTCTCCTACGGCGCGCACTCGAATCTCTGCGTCAACCAGGTCCACCGCAACGGCACCGAGGCGCAGAAGAGCCGCTACCTGCCCAAGCTGGTGAGCGGCGAGCACGTGGGCGCGCTGGCAATGAGCGAGCCGGGTGCGGGGTCCGACGTCGTCAGCATGCGCCTGCGCGCCGACAGGCGTGGGGATCGCTACGTGCTGAACGGCAACAAGATGTGGATCACCAACGGCCCCGACGCCAACGTCTACGTGATCTACGCGAAGACCGATCCGGCGGCCGGATCGCGCGGGATCACGGCCTTCATCGTCGAGCGCGATTTCCCCGGCTTTTCGCGCGCGCAGAAGCTCGACAAGCTCGGCATGCGCGGTTCCAACACCTGCGAGCTCGTGTTCGAGGACTGCGAGGTGCCGGCGGAAAACGTGCTCGGGCGCGAGAACGGCGGCGTGGCGGTGCTGATGTCGGGCCTCGACTACGAGCGCGTGGTGCTTTCGGGCGGCCCCGTCGGCATCATGCAGGCCTGCCTCGACGTGGTCGTTCCCTACATGCACGAACGCAGGCAGTTCGGGCAGTCCATCGGCGAGTTCCAGCTGATCCAGGGCAAGATCGCCGACATGTACGCCGCGCTGAACGCGAGCCGCGCCTACCTGTACGCGGTGGCGAAGGCCTGCGACCGCAACGAGACCGCGCGCAAGGACGCCGCCGCGGTGATCCTCTACACGGCCGAGGCGGCGACGAAGATGGCGCTGGACGCGATCCAGATCCTGGGCGGCAACGGCTACATCAACGACTACCCGACCGGTCGCCTGCTGCGCGACGCCAAGCTCTACGAGATCGGCGCCGGCACTTCGGAGATCCGCCGCATGCTGATCGGACGCGAACTGTTCAACGAGACGCGCTGAGCGCGGGCAGGGGACCGAACATGAACGTGATCCAGAGCGCGCTCAACACGCGCAGCCAGGAATTCGCCGACAACCGCGCGGCGATGGAGGTGCAGGTGCAGGACCTGCGCGAGAAGCTCGCTGCGGTGCGCGGCGGCGGCGGCGAGAAGGCGCGCGCGCTGCACACCGGTCGCGGCAAGCTGCTGCCGCGCGAGCGCATCGATGCACTGCTCGACCCCGGCGCGCCCTTCCTCGAGTTCTCCGCGCTGGCGGCGCTCGGCGTATACGGCGAGGACGTGCCGGCGGCCGGCATCCTCACCGGCATCGGGCGCGTCAGCGGGCAGGAGTGCGTGATCGTCGCCAACGACGCGACCGTGAAGGGCGGCACCTACTACCCGATCACCGTGAAGAAGCACCTGCGCGCGCAGACGATCGCGGCCGAGAACAACCTGCCGTGCATCTACCTCGTGGATTCGGGCGGCGCCAACCTGCCGCGCCAGGACGAGGTGTTCCCCGACCGCGAGCACTTCGGCCGCATCTTCTTCAACCAGGCCAGCATGTCGGCGCGCAACATCCCGCAGATCGCGGTGGTGATGGGCTCCTGCACCGCGGGCGGCGCCTACGTGCCCGCGATGGCGGACGAGGCGATCATCGTGCGCGAGCAGGGCACGATCTTCCTCGGCGGCCCGCCGCTGGTGCGCGCCGCGACCGGCGAAATCGTCACGGCCGAGGAACTGGGCGGCGCCGACGTGCACTGCCGCACCTCGGGCGTGGCGGACCACTACGCGCGCAACGACCACCACGCGCTGGAACTGGCGCGCCGCGCGGTGGCGCGGCTGAACCGCGTGAAGAGCCTCACCCTCGATGTCGCGCCCGCGCGCGAGCCGTTGCACGACCCCGCCGGGATCTACGGCGTGATCCCGCGCGACACGCGCAAACCCTACGACGTGCGCGAGGTGATTGCGCGCGTGGTCGACGGCTCGGGGTTCGACGAGTTCAAGTCGCTCTACGGCACCACGCTGGTGTGCGGATTCGCGCGCATCTGGGGCTACCCCGTGGGCATCGTCGCGAACAACGGCATTCTCTTCAGCGAGTCCGCGCAGAAGGGCGCGCACTTCATCGCGCTGTGCGCACAGCGCGGCATCCCGCTGGTGTTCCTGCAGAACATCACGGGCTTCATGGTGGGCCGCCAGTACGAGACCGGTGGCATCGCCAAGCACGGGGCGAAGATGGTGACCGCGGTCGCGTGCGCGGCGGTGCCCAAGTTCACCGTGCTCATCGGCGGTTCCTTCGGCGCCGGCAACTACGGCATGTGCGGGCGCGCCTACGATCCGCGCTTCCTGTTCATGTGGCCGAACGCGCGCGTCTCGGTGATGGGCGGCGAACAGGCCGCCGGCGTGCTGGCGCAGGTGAAGCGCGACCAGAAGGAGCGCCAGGGCGAGGCCTGGACGGCCGAGGAAGAGGCCGGGTTCAAGCGTCCGATCATCGAGCTCTACGAGCAGCAGGGCCACCCCTACTACGCCTCCGCGCGGCTCTGGGACGATGGCGTGATCGACCCGGCCGACACGCGCATGGTGCTGGGGCTCGGCATCTCGGCGGCGCTGAATGCGCCGATTCCGGAAACGCGTTTCGGCGTGTTCCGCATGTAATGCTCGCTGGCGGGGCTGAAGGCCGGGCTGTAGGTCGGGTTTCAACCCGACAAGGGTTCGGCAAAGCCGAACCCGCCAAGGCACCTGTCGGCATGAATGCCGACCCACAGGAGTTAGGCACGAGTCGGCATGAATGCCGACCCACAGGAGCGGCACGAGTCGGCATGAATGCCGACCCACAGGAGTTGGGCTGAAGTCGGCATGAATGCCGACCCACTTGGAGAGGGGAATTCCGGCGCATGTTCGAAAAAATCCTGATCGCCAATCGCGGTGAAATCGCCTGCCGCGTGATCCGTACCGCGCGGCGCCTCGGCATCCAGACCGTCGCGGTGTATTCCGACGCCGACCGCAACGCACTGCACGTCGCGCTGGCCGACGAGGCGGTGCACATCGGCGCCGCGGCGCCGCGCGAGTCCTATCTCTGCGGCGAGCGCATCGTCGAGGTCGCGCGCGCCACCGGCGCGCAGGCGATCCACCCCGGCTACGGCTTCCTGTCGGAGAACGCGGCCTTCGCGCGCCTGTGCGCCGGGCACGGCCTGGTCTTCATCGGCCCACCCCCCGAGGCGATCGCCGCGATGGGTTCCAAGAGCGCCGCCAAGCGCATCATGGAAGACGCCGCGGTGCCGCTGGTGCCGGGCTACCATGGCGAGGATCAGGATCCGGCGTTGCTCGCGCGCGAGGCCGGGCGAATCGGCTTCCCGGTGCTGCTGAAGGCGGCGGCGGGCGGCGGCGGCAAGGGCATGCGGCGCGTCGACAGCGCGGCCGGGTTTTCCGAGGCGCTGGCCGCGGCGCGACGCGAATCCGACAAGGCCTTCGGTGACAGCCACATGCTGGTCGAGAAGTGCCTGATCTGCCCGCGCCACGTCGAGATCCAGGTCTTCTGCGACAACCACGGCAACGGCGTCTACCTGTTCGAGCGCGACTGTTCGCTGCAGCGGCGCCACCAGAAGGTCGTGGAGGAAGCGCCGGCTCCGGGCATGACGGCGGCGCTGCGCGCCGCCATGGGTCACGCGGCGCTGCGCGCGGCGCAGGCGATAGGCTATCGCGGCGCCGGCACGGTGGAGTTCCTGCTTGCCGCCGACGGCGAGTTCTACTTCATGGAGATGAACACGCGCCTGCAGGTGGAGCACCCCGTCACCGAGATGATCACGCGCCAGGATCTCGTGGAGTGGCAACTGCGCGTGGCCGCGGGCGAGCCGCTGCCGCGGCGCCAGGACGAGCTAGAGGTGCACGGGCACGCGCTCGAGGTGCGCGTCTACGCGGAGGATCCGCACAACGACTTCCTGCCGGTGACGGGCCGGCTCGCCTTCCTGCAGCCGCCGCTCGAGAGCGAGCACGTGCGCGTGGACACGGGCGTGGTGCAGGGCGACGAGGTCAGCATCCATTACGACCCGATGATCGCCAAGCTGATCGTGTGGGACGAGACGCGCGGCCGCGCGCTGTCGCGCCTCAAGCGCGCGCTGACGCAGTACCGCATCGGCGGGCTGACGACGAACATCGCCTTCCTGCACAACCTGCTCAGCTGCCCCGCCTTCGCCGCCGAGCAGGTACACACCGGCTTCATCGAGGAGCACCGCGCCGCGATCTTCCGCGAGCCCGCCGAGGCGAGCGCGCGGCTGCTGCCGGTCGCCACGCTGTACCTGCTGCTGCGGCGCGAGCGGCAGGTCGCGGAGCTCGCCGGTCGCAGTGCCGACCGCCATTCGCCGTGGCAGCTCGGCAACGCCTGGCGCATGGGCGAGCCGCGCCTGCATCGCCTCGATCTGCGCCTGGACGGCAAGCGCCACGGCGTCGTGGTGCAGGAAACGGGCGAGGGCAGTGCGCGGCGCTTCCTGGCGCACCTCGAGGGCCTCGGCGTGATGCTTTCGGGGCACCTCGACGGCAACGAGCTGGTGGCCAGCATCGACGCGCACCGCAGCCGCGTCACGGTGGTGGAGCACGACGGCGTGTTCACGTTGTTCGATGCCACGGGTGCCAGCGAGTTCGCGCTCGAGACGCCCGATTACGGCGAGGACGTCGACCACGCCGGCGCCCGTGCCTTCGCGGCGCCGATGAACGGCTCCGTGGTCACGCTGCTGGTCGATCCCGGGCAGGCCGTCGCGAAGGGTGACGCACTCCTCGTCATGGAAGCCATGAAGATGGAGCACACCATCCGCGCGCCCACCGCCGGCTCCGTGCGCGAGTTCTACTTCAAGCCCGGCGACCTGGTCGACGGCGGCGCGGAGCTGCTCGCGTTCGCGGTTGACGGCGCCTAGGGATCCGCGTCCGTCGCGGGCGCGACCCAGGCGCGGAACAGCTCGTTGCCGAGTACCAGCACGACCGCGCCGACGAACAGCCCGATGATGCCCTGGGTGATGAATCCGCCGATGGCGCCGACGAATATCACGGCGACGGGCACGTCCAGGCCGCGTCCCATCAGCAGCGGCTTGAGCACGTTGTCGAGCGGCATCAACAGCAGCGTCCAGACCAGGAACGCGACCGCGGTGAAGGTGTCGGCGCTGGAGAACAGCCAGATCGCGGCCGGCACCATGATGATGCCCACGCCCAGCTGCACCACGCCGAGCACCAGCGCCAGCGCCGTCCACAAACCGGCGGCCGGAACGCCGGCCAGGAACAGGGCGGCACCGGCCAGCAGGGCCTGGATCAGTGCCACGCCGAGGATGCCGCGGGTGACGCCGCGCACGGTGGCGGCCGCGAGTGCCGTGAACTGCGCGCCGCGCTCCCCGGCGAGGCGGGTGGCCAGCGAGCGCGCCACGTTGCCGCCCGCGCTCGCACTGGCGAGCAGCGCGCCGCTGATCGCGATGGCGAACACGAACTGCAGCAGGCCGAGCCCGAACTGCGCGGCCGACGACAGGAACCAGCCCGCCACGGGCTTCATCTGCGGACCCAGCGTGGCCAGCACGGATTCCAGGTTCTGCGAAGCCTGCAGCCAGAGCGCGTGCACGCGTTCCCCGACGATGGGCCAGGTCGCCACCTTGTCCGACGGTGGCGGCACCTGGAGGCTGCCTTCCTGGAATGCTCCCATCACCGCCTGGACGTCGTCGACCACGGAGCTCGTCAGCATCACGCCGGGCACGATGATCAGCGCGAGCAGGGCCAGCACCAGCAGCGTGGCCGCGAGGACACGGCGGCCCCCGAGCCACTGGCTCAGCGCCAGGAACGGTCCGTAGAGCGCGATGGCGATGATGCCGCCCCAGGCGATGGCCAGCAGGAAGGGCGCCACGATCACGGCGCACCAGCCGATCAGCAGTGCCAGTGCGCCCAGGCGGATTGCCACGTCGGTGGCGCGCGCGAGCTCGCGCTGCTGATCGTTTGCATCCGGTTTCATGGCGGGTTTCCCTGTGTGCGCCGGCGCTCAGCGCGCGCGCTTGCTGTGTTTCTCGAAATTCTCCTGCCGCGCGCGTTCGCTCTTGCGCAGCAGGACCACCGTGGCTCCCGTGCCGCCGAGGTG
>JAGPES010000205.1 GCA_018057015.1 Pseudomonadales bacterium
GGTACACGCGCCGCTCCGGCTGCTGCAGGCAGTAGTAACCGACGCGCCCGTGGTAGCAGTCCTCGTTCACGAAGCGCTGCCCCTGGGCGTTGACCAGGATCCCCCAGGTGAGCGACGGCGGCGGGTAGTAGGGCAGGCTCACGAAGCCCTCGTGCATGTTGATCGCGGCCGCGCCCACCGCCATGCCCATCTGGATGCCCGAGCCGGTATCGCCGGGGTTGCCTATCGGCTCGGTGGCGCCGAGCAGTAGCGGCGAGTACTTGCGCAGCATTTCCTGGTTCATGCCGAAGCCGCCGGCGCACAGGATCACGCCGCGGCGCGCGCGCACGCAGCGCTCCTGCTGGTCGATGCGCACCACCACGCCGTGGACACGGCGCTCGTCGTCGACGATCAGGGTCAGCGCGCGCGCCTCGTAGACGATCTTCACGCCGCGATTCTCGACGTTCGCGGTCATGATCTTCACGAACAGCGGGCCGCCGTTGTCACCCTCGACCTGCAGGTTGTGCCCGCGCGGGCAGGGCCTGGCGAGCTGGTTGTAGGGCCACGCCTTCTCGCTGCCGGTATAGAGCAGGCAGTCGTCGGTCATCGCCATGATCGCGCGCTGGTCGTACAGCGTGTCCTTGTAGGGGACGCCGAGGCTCACCAGCCAGTTGAAGTGATCCAGGCTTCCCTCGCAGTACGCGCGCACCTTGTCCTCATCCGCCAGCGGGCCGTTCGCCGCCATCAGGTACCGGTACATGTCCTCGGTGGAATCCTCCAGGCCGCAGGCGCGCTGCACGCGCGTGCCGCCGTTGCCCCCCATGTAGATCTCGGCGCTGGACAGCGCCGTGGAGCCGCCGCTGGCGCTGGCGAGCTCGAAGATGGTGACCTCGGCGCCCTGATCGCTGGCCTCGATGGCGGCCGCGGCACCCGAGCCGCCGAAACCGATGATCGCGACATCGGTTTCCATGTCCCACTGCTTCACGTCGGCGAGGCGCCGCGGGCGGGAGGGGCTGGTCTTGTCTGCCGCTGGATTCATGCATTCACCATGTCAATTCGTGATCGTGGAAGGCGCCCGCGAGGCCGGCGCGCGCGGAGTCTACGCCACGCAAGCGGCTGCTGGGAATTACCAAAAGGTTTACTGCGCGCTCCGCTGCCGTTTCGTCGCGTTTATCGCGCCGCTGGCACTGCGGCCAGCGCTGCTACGGCTATTTTGCCCCACGCTGCCGATGCTAAGCTCAGCGCTCTTGTCCACGGAGGTTTCGCGATGGCCGCGAGCGAACAGGATACCGAACTCGCGCTGTTTCGCGACAGCGTGCGCCGCTTCGTGAAGGAGCGCGTGGCGCCATTCTACGAGGAGTGGGAGCGCGCCGGGATCATCCCGCGCGAGACCTGGCGCGAACTCGGCGCCGCCGGCATGCTGGGTACGGATATCCCGCTCGAGTACGGTGGCAATGGTGCCGATTTTCGTTTCTCGGTGGCGGTGCAGCAGGAGATCGCGCGCGCCGGCTTCCTGGCGCTCGCCTGCAACATCACGGTGCACAGCGACATCTGCGCGCACTACGTGCTGAATGCCGGCACCGAGGAGCAGAAGCGACGCTACCTGCCGAAGATGGTCAGCGGCGATTGCGTGGGCGCCATCGCCATGACCGAGCCCGGCGCGGGCTCCGACCTGCAGTCGATCCGCGCCAGTGCGCAGCCCGATGGCGATGGCTGGAAGATCAATGGCGCCAAGACCTTCATCACCAACGGCCAGCACGCGGACCTGGTCATCACCGCGGCCAGGACCGACACCTCTGCACCGGGATCGAAGGGTATCTCGCTGCTGCTCGTCGACGCCGACGCGCCGGGTTTCGCGCGCGGTCGCAACCTGGAAAAGCTCGGTCTGCACGCGGCCGATACCTCGGAGCTCTTCTACAGCGATGTGCGCGTGGGCCGGGAGGCGCTGTTGGGTGGACTGCACCGCGGCTTCTCGGTGCTGATGAACGAGCTGCCGCGCGAACGGCTGGGACTGTCTATCGGCGCGGTGGCGCACGCGCGCGGTGCGCTCGACATCACGGTCGCCTACGTCAAGGAGCGCCAGGCCTTCGGGCAGGCGCTGGCGGCGCACCAGAACACGCGCTATCGCCTGGCCGAGATGGCGGCCGCGATCACGGTGCACGAGCGTTTCCTCGACAGCTGCATCGCCAGCCTGATGCGCCGCGAGCTCGACACGGCGACCGCGAGCATCGCCAAGCTGAGCTGCACGGAGCTCGAGGACCAGGTCGTTGACGGGTGTCTGCAGCTCTTCGGCGGCTACGGCTACATGCGCGAGTACCCGATCTCGCGCTTCTACGCCGATTCGCGCGTGCAGCGCATCTACGGCGGCACCTCCGAGATCATGAAGGAACTCATCAGCCGCGACGTCCTGAAGTAGCGGGCCATGCCCGCGACCGTTGCCATGCCCGCGAGCGTCGTCGGTGCCCGGTCCCCGGGCCAGGAGTACCTTGCACGATCGTCATGCAAGTGCAGATGCGGGAGGCTATGATTCGCGGCTGTTCCACCAGGGGATTGCACGATGAACCACGACCGTATCCACGAACCGCCGCTGATGGTCCACATGCTGATCGACGGGCTGAACCGCTACGACGAGCGGCCCTGCCTGTTCATCGGCGACACCGTGCTGAGCTATGCGGAGGTGCGCGCCACCGCCAGCCGCATGCACCAGGCGCTGAAGGCCAAAGGCCTGGGGGTCGGATCGCGGGTCGCGATCCTCTCCGGCAATCGTCCCGAGGTGCTGACCAATCTCGCGGCGATGCAGGTCACGGGCTGCTGCGGGACGCCGCTGCATCCGCTCGGCTCGCTCGATGATCACGTCTACGTGATGGCGGACGCCGGCATCGAGACGCTGGTCTACGATCCCTCCGCTTTCGACCAGCGGGCGGCCGAGCTCCAGGCGCGCCTGCCCGGGTTGAAGAACCTGCTGGCTTTCGGCCCCACCACGGTCGGCGAGGACTACCTCGCGCTGGCCGCACAATTCACCGCCGCGCCGCTCGAGGCGCCCGACATCCGCCCGGACGACGTCAGCTCCATCAACTACACCGGCGGCACCACGGGCAAGCCCAAGGGCGTGATGTCCACGGCGCGCGGCGGCGCCTACCTGACGATGCTGCAGATGGCCGAGTGGGAGTTCCCCGAGGAACTGCGCATGCTGATGTGCACGCCGCTGTCGCACGCCGCCGCGGCGTTCTTCATCCCGGTGCTGCAGCGCGGCGGCGCGTTCTACGTGCCGCGCGGCTTCACGCCGGACCTTTTCTTCGACATGGTCGAGCAGCACCGCATCACCGCGACGATGCTGGTGCCGGTGATGATCTATACGCTGCTCGATTCGCCGCGCGCGGCGACAGCGGATCTCTCGAGCCTGCAGACCATCTTCTACGGCGCCTCTGCCATGAGCCCGGCGCGCCTGCGTGAAGGCATAGAGAAATGGGGGCACATCTTCTACCAGTACTTCGGCCAGTCCGAGGCGCCGATGGCGCTGGCGAACATGAAGAAGGCCGAGCACGACCTGTCGCGACCCCAGCGGCTCGCCTCCTGCGGCAGGCCTGCGCCGTGGGTGCACCTGGCGCTGCTCGACGACGACAACAGGCCCGTTCCCGTCGGGCAGCCAGGCGAACTCTGCGTGCGCGCCCCGCTGGTGATGAAGGGTTACCACAACCTGCCCGAGCAGACCGCCGAGGCCTTCGCGGGCGGCTGGCTGCATACCGGCGACATCGCCCGCTTTGATGACGAGGGCTTCCTGTACATCATCGACCGCAAGAAGGACATGGTGGTCACCGGCGGCTTCAACGTGTTCCCGCGCGAAATCGAGGACGTGATCTCGGCGCATCCGGCCGTGGCGCAGGTCGCTGTGATCGGCGTGCCGGACGAGCGTTGGGGCGAGGCCGTGAAGGCGCTGGTGGTGCTGAAGCCCGGCGCGGAGGGCAGTGATGCGCTGCGCGAGGAACTCATCGCCCGCGTAAAGGACGCCAAGGGCTCGGTGCAGGCGCCAAAGTCGCTGGACTTCGTGGCCGGGATTCCGTTGACACCGATCGGCAAGCCGGACAAGAAGGCCCTGCGTGCAAGCTACTGGGCAGGGGCCGCACGCAGGGTCTGAGGATCTCGGGGGCGTATCCGGGTTCGGGCGTTGCGCGCTATCCCCGACCGAACAGGCGGCGCAGGAAGGCGACGAACCGTGCCCAGGGTCCTGTGGGTACGGCTTGCACCGCAACCGGTGCCGCCGCGACGGGCTCGAGCTGGGCACGAAACGCCGTGATGAACTCTTCGCTCATGCTATCGGCGAGCTTGTTCATGACACCGCCGGCGAACTTGCCGAGACGGCCGACGATCACGACGTGCGAGGTGAACTTCACTTCCGTGAGGTTCGCCCCGACCGGGCTCAGATACAGCTTTGCGTCCGCCGTCAGGCGGCTGGCACGTCCGCCTTCCTCGCCCTGGATGCCGTAGGCAGCGAACTCGGGCGCCCGCTGTTCGAGTTCCTGCACGTCGGCCTTTACCGATGCCTTGATCGGGCCGACCTTGATCGTCATCAGTCCCTTGTATTTCCCGGGTTCCGTGACGTGAACGTCTTCGACGCCGGGAATGCAGGAAGCGACCTTCTCCGCACTCGTCACGAATTCCCAGACTTTTTCGCGCGGGGCTGCGACCTGAAATATCTTTTCTACATCCATCGCCCGTATTCCCATGCGAGGAGGGGGACAGCGCACCGAATCCTGCCGCCATTCAGGTCATGCGGCTGGTATCGGCGCCAGAGCGCTCCGTCCTCCGGTCTGCGTTCGGCAGGATACTACATGCCTGCGATGCGCGCCCACTATGCACCGAGCGCAGGCAACTGTGCATCCGCCGCCGTTAAATGTCGCGTGTCCCATCCTCGCGTGGAGTGCGCGCGCCGGCGATTTTATAATCCCGCCCGGGCAGAGGTCGTGCCGAGACGATTCCCCGCAGCCACGCAGGAGCATGAGAAATGGCGTTGCCTGAACTGAAGGACTTCTACCTGCCGGAACAGCCGGGCGAGGTGGCCAGTCTGTTCGAAAAATACGAGGATGCGGCCCTCTTCGTTGCGGGCGGTACCTTCATCCATGGCCTGGAGGCGCGTGGTTTGCTGGGTGGCGTGCAGGCACTGGTCGACCTGCGCCGGATGGGGCTGGATGCGATCGCAGCAGACGAGAAAGGTTTCCGCGTCGGGGCGACCGTGAATTTCGCGCGTCTTGCGGCGCTGGCGGAAATGGATTTGCCGGCATTCGGGGCGCTGCGCGATGCACTGGCGTGTCCGCCACCGCAGATCCTCAACATGGCGACGGTAGGGGGTTCCATCGCGGCCGCCTGTCCGTTTTTCGATGTGCCCGCGTCACTTCTCGCACTCGACGCCGTCGTGGACGTGGCGGGCGGGGGCGGGCCGCGTGCATTGCCGCTCGCGGAGGTCTACACGGGCGTGTTCGTGAATTCGCTGGCCGTGGGCGAATACATCGCGAGCGTGTTCTTTCCGCGCCAGGGCGCACGGGTGACGAGTTCCTACCTGAAGCTGGAAACGAACGCCAACGACCTCGCGCTCGTCGGTGTGGCGGTACGCGTTACCCTGGATGGCGCGCAGCGAATCAGCGACGCGCGTGTCGTGCTCGGTGGAGGGCTCAACGAGACGCACGTGCGCTCTAGCCGCGCCGAGGCCGTGCTGAACGGCGAGAAAGCGAGCGATGAGCTATTCGACCGCGCGGCGTTGGCTATCGCGACGGAGATCCGGCCGATGGCCGATCACCGCTGTTCCGCGGAATACCGTGCCGCGATGGGCAAGGTGTACGTCCGCAGGGCGCTGCAACGCGCGATCGAGCGGCTTCATTGAGGGGGCGACGGAAATGAAAAAAACACTGGTCCTGACGGTAAATGGCGAGCGCCATGAGCTGGCGATAGCGCCCGACGCAACGCTGTTGAGGGTGCTGCGCGAAGATCTCGGGCTGCGCGGCGCCAAGCGGGGCTGCGACACCAGCGCCTGCGGTTGCTGCACCGTGCACGTGAACGGAAAGGCCGTGTATGCCTGTGCCGTTTATGCGATGTCCGTCGCAGACAGCGAAATAACCACGATCGAGGGTCTTGGCGTTGGCGATGCGCTCGACCCGCTGCAGGATGCATTCATCCGCGCCGGCGCGGTCCAGTGCGGATTCTGCACCTGCGGCATGATCATGTCGGCGCGGCAACTGCTTGCCGAGGTGCCGCATCCGGACGAGGAACAGATCCGGCATGCGATTGCCGGCAACCTCTGTCGCTGCACCGGCTATGCC
>JAGPES010000206.1 GCA_018057015.1 Pseudomonadales bacterium
GGCCCCTGTCTGGTTCATCGCCTGCTCGAATTCCGGCACCATCTGTCCCGGGTTGGTCCAGCCGAGCTCGCCGCCCTCGCGCGCCGAGCCGATGTCCTCCGAGAATTCGCGCGCCAGTTTCGCGAAATCCTCGCCGGCCAGCAGGCGTGCGCGCAGTTGCTCCGCCAGCTGCTGCGCCTGCGCGTCGCTGCGCACCTCCGAGGGCTTGATCAGGATGTGTCGCACGCGGGTCTGCTGGGTCATCTGCCCGCTGCCGCCACGCTTCTCGAACAGCTTGACCAGGTGCAGGCCGCTGGCGCTGCGCAGCGGCGCGGATATCGCGCCGGTCCCGAGCGCGGGAACCGCCTCCAGGAACACGCTCGGCAGATCGCCCGCCAGGCGCCAGCCGAGATCGCCGCCGGTGAACGCATAGGGTGTCTTCTCGGGCGCACGCATGAAGCGTTCGAACGCGTCGCCGGTGGCCAGGCGCGAACGCAGCCCTTCCATGTACGCCATCGCGGCGCGCTCCTGCTCCATCGTGGCGTCCTTTGCCAGCGGCAGCAGCAGGTGCCCGATGTGGTAGAGAGCCGCCGTGCGCTTCTGGCCCTCCTCCGAGGCGAGATAATCGTCGACTTCCTGCTCGGTCACCTGCACGCGGCTGCGCACGTTGCCCTGCTGCACGCGCGAGAGGATCATTTCCTGGCGTACCTGTTCGCGCACCGCCGCATACGAGCTGCCCTCGGACTCGAGCCGCGCGCGGAACTGCTCCAGGGTGACGCCGTTCTGGCGCGCCATGTTCGCGAGCGCCTCGTTCAGCTGCTCGTCGCTGATGCGCACGCCGGCGCGGTCACCCATGCGCAGCTGGATGCGCTCGAGGATGAGGCGGTCGAGCACCTGGCGCGCCAGCACTTCCTGCGGCGGCATCTCGATCTGCTGGCGCTGGAGGTTCTCGGTGACCTGGCGCAGTCGATCCTGGTATTCGCTCGCGAGGATGATGTCGTCGTCGACGATGGCGACCACGCGCTCCAGTTGCCGGGTCTGCGCCGCCGCGCCCCCGACCAGTCCCCAGCAGCACAGTGCTATCGCCGCGGCAGTGCGCCACCAGCGTCCCGGCAAAGTCGATTCAATATGCAAGGCCGTCGTCCTCAAGAGTGCTGCCAAAGCCGAAGATGCTGTCCTGCAACAGCTGGTCGATGTTCTTGCCGATGCCGCCGAGGCCGCGCAGCAAGAACTGCACGTAAAACGCGTAGTCGCGACCCTGGTCCCAGTCCACGCCTTCCTGGTACACCATGCGCACCGACCAGCAGCAGGAACTGTATTCCACCCCGGTCAGTTCCTCGAGACTGTAGTCGTTGGTGAAATCGTACTGGTAACGGGTGAATACCCTCCAGTGCTCGCCCAGGGGCAGGACCGCCGAAAAGTCCGCCTGGTCGATCGTCTCGCTGATCGGGTTGCCGAAGATGTCGAAGGCGGTCTGTTCGCGGCGATAGCGATAGCCCAGGTTGACGATCGTCTGCGCATCGGGCGTCCAGTGCGCGAGCAGGCCGCCCTCGTTCACCTGTTCGCGATGCGTGTCCCAGAGCGTCGTGCCCGTGAAGGAGACGTTGCGCGCCGGCTGGACCTGCACTTCCGCCGCGATTTCGGAGCTGGAGACCGACTGCGCGGCGCCGGGCTGCGCGTCATCCCATCCGCCTTGCGGAGGCACGCGCGTGCGGCAGCCGGGCTGGGACTGCGCGCGCGGCGAGTCGCAGACGGTCACCTCGCGATCCTCGAAATAGAAGATCTGGCCGATGCTGGCCGTCACCCGCTCCATGCCGTTCTCGTCGTCGATGAGGCGCGAGGTGACGCTGAGCGAGGCCTGGTTGGCGTCGGCAATGCGGTCGTGCCCGCTGAAGCGCGTGGTGCGAAACAGCTGGCTGAAACTGAACGTGAGGTCCGACGAGTCGAAGTTCGGCAGGTCGCCGTGATCTTGCTGGTCCACCCACAGGTAGAAAGCCCGCGGCTCCAGCGTCTGCAGGAAGGTGGTGCCGAAAAGGCTCGTGTCCCGTTCGAGGAAATAGCCGGCATCCAGGTTCGCCATTGCCGCGCCGACCGACGGTGAATCGTCGCCGGGCAGCGTGAGGCTTTCGTCCAGGCTGTAGCTGATTGCCTGGTAACCCACCGCCGGCCGCACGAAGGCCGCCGCCCACTGCATGGGGAAGGCGAGCTGCGGTTCCAGGTACAGCCGCTGACCGGTGATCTCGGCGGCGTCCTTGTGCTCGAAGACCGTGAACTCGCCGCTGAGCGAGTAGTCGGGCGCGAAGGGTGTGCCGCTGAAAGGACGGTTCACCTCCAGTCGCGGCAGGATCTTGTAGGGCTCGGCGAGCGCGCGATCCAGCAGCTGGTACTCCTGCACCCTGGCGCCGAGGTTCCAGCTGTTGCCAAGCCGGTACATCACCTGTCCGAGTTGCGGCAGGTGCGTGGAGCGCTTCACCTCGAGACCGGTCGAGCCCAGGTGGCGCAGGTAGTCCTCGTCGCTCACCTCGGTGTAACTGATCCGCGTCAGCATCCGTTCGAGCGGGGCGCCCGAGTGCTCGAGGCTGGTGAGCCAGCGGTCCTCGCCGGCGACCTCGTCGTCGGGCAGGATGGCCCCGCTGGTGACCCATGAGCTCCAGCGATTCAGGTAGCGGAACTCCCCGCCGATCATCGGGCCGCGATCGTTGGTGTAGCGCGGCAGCACGGTGGCGTCGTAATTGGGCGCGAGGTTGAAGTAGTACGGCGCGGCGACGTCCAGGCCGTTCTGCGAGGAGTTCGTGAACGCGGGCCAGAGGAAGCCGCTCATGCGCCGGTCATCCACGGGGAAACGCAGGTACGGCGTGTACAGCACCGGTATTCCCTTGACTTCCAGCCGGGCGTTGCGCGCGGTAGCCTGGCCGGTGTCGCGATCCACGTGCAGTACGTCGGCCGCGAGCTGCCAGTCGTCATGCCCCGGCTCGCACTGGGTGTAGACGCTCTCCTCGAACTCGAGCGTGCGATCGGGGTTGCGCCGCACCCGTTTTGCCTCGCCGCGCGCGTGTTCCTCGTGCATGACGAAGCGCGCGTGCCGCACGTCTCCCGAATTCTGCGCCGTATCGACCGAGGCCGATTCGCCACGCACCAGCAGTCCGGGCTCGCGATACTGCACATTGCCCTCGATGTCCACGCGGTCCTGTTCGCGGTAATAGGTCGCGCGGTCGGCGCGCAGGCGCCGGTCGCCCTGGCGCAGCGTCACGTTGCCGGCGAACTTGGCGATTTCCGGGTTCTGCAGCAGTTCGGATTCGGCCGAGGACGCATGCACCGTGCCGATCACCGCCCCGCCCTCGGCAGGGGGCTCCATCGGTGGCTCGATGTAGGCACCCCGGCATTGCGCACCGGTCGCGGCGGCCTGCGCGGGGCTCAGGCGCCCGAGCGACACCCAGTCCATGGTATCGGCGAGCAGGTCGGCGTCCGCCAGCCCCGCCTGCGATGCGTCCGCGGGCCCTGCCGGCGATCCCGCCGCTGGTCGACCTTGCGCTCCCTCTGGCGCGCCCTCCGTCGCAGCTGCCGGCGCAGCCTCCGGTGCTGCGTCTCGTTCGCGCGCGGTGCCCGCGGCTGCGGGCGCCGCGTCAGCGCTTTCCATCGCCTGCGGCGTGGCACTGCAGTCCCACCCGCCCGCGGCGGCACCGCGGCATTGCCATTCCCCGTTCCCGGCCGCGGCCGCATGCAGCGCCGCGGCGCTGGCGAGCCCGGCGACGATGCGGGAGAGGAAAATGGCGGGCTTGCTCTGCATTCCGTTGAAGTCCGGGCCTCGGGTTGGATTGGCCGCGGATCTTTTCAGCTCCGGGGAAGCGTGGATAATGCACGACGCTCTGGCCGAGGGCCGCATTATAGCGGCATCGCGTCACGAGGATCGACTGGCGGCGTGCTGTTTGTGCGGCGTCCCCGCGGTCGCTGTGTACCCTGACCGGAATTGGCAATGGATGCGTTGTTGCAGTGGTGTTCGAAGCTGGTCGAGCCGGTCGCGGGGGGAACCCTGGGCCTGTCCGCGGTGGCGGGCGACGCGAGCTTCCGGCGCTATTACCGCCTCGCCGGCTGCGAGCCCACGCGCATTGCCGTGTTTGCGCCACCGGACAAGGAGCGCAACCTCGAGTTCACGCGCATTGCCGCGATGCTGCGCGAGGCCGGGGTGTGCGCGCCCGAGGTGCTGGCCCACGACAGCGCCAACGGATTCCTGCTGCTGAGCGATTTCGGCGATACCCTGATGCTGGGCGGGCTGGACGAGGGCAGCGTCGACGGCCTGTATGCCCGGGCGATGGACACGCTCCTGCTCATCCAGGGCGCCGCGACCGGGTGCGAGGGCTGGCAGCTGCCGGCGTATTCCGGGGCGCTGCTGCGCCAGGAAATGGAGCTCTTCCCTGAATGGTACCTGGAAGGCCTGCTCGGGATCGAACTGGAGGCGCGGGACGAGGCCCTGCTGCAGGACCTGTTCGCGCGCCTGGTCGCCAGCGCGCGGGAGCAGCCGCAGGTGTTCGTGCATCGCGACTACCATTCGCGCAACCTCATGCTGCTGCCCGGCGGCGCGCTGGGCGTGATCGACTTCCAGGACGCCGTGACGGGCCCGGTCACCTACGACCTGGTCTCCCTGCTGCGCGACTGCTACGTGGCGTGGCCGCCGGCGCGGGTCGAGGCCTGGGCGGCGTCTTTCGCGGCGCGCGCGGTCGAGGCGGGCTCGATGCAGCCGGTGCCCGCGGCCACGTTCCGGCGCTGGTTCGACTGGATGGGGCTGCAGCGGCACATCAAGGTGCTGGGCATCTTCGCGCGGCTGTGGCTGCGCGACGGCAAGCCCGGCTACCTCGGCGACCTGCCGCTGGTCATGCGTTACACGCTCGACGTCGCGTCGGCCTATCCGGAGACGGCGCCGTTCGCGGCCTGGTTCCGCGAACGCGTGCTGCCGCTTGCGAGCGGGCAGGCCTGGTTCCGCGCACCATGAAGGCGATGATCCTCGCCGCGGGGCTGGGCACGCGGCTGCGCCCGCTGACCGCGACGCTGCCCAAGCCGCTGCTGCCGCTCGCCGGCAAGCCGATGATCGTCCACCACATCGAGAAGCTCGCCGCGGCTGGCGTGACCGAGCTGGTGATCAACGTGTCCTGGCTGGGTGCCCTGATCGAGCAGCATCTGCGCGAGGGCGAGGCGTTCGGCGTGGAAATTCGCTACAGCCGCGAGCCCGACGGTCCGCTCGACACCGGGGGCGGTATCCGCCGCGCGCTGCCGCTGCTGGGTGAGCAGCCCTTCCTGCTGGTGGCGGGAGACATCTGGAGCGATTACCCGCTGGCGCGGCTCGCCGGCTGGATCCCGGGCGCGGGCGAACTGGGGCGCCTGGTGCTGGTGCCGAACCCGCCGCAGCACGGCGGGGGCGATTTCAGCCTGGACCAGGCGGGCCGGGTGGGCACTTCGGCGACGGGGCGACGCTGCACCTACTCCGGCATCTCGCTGCTGTCGCCGCGACTGCTGGACGGCTGGAACGACGCGGTATTCCCGCTGCGCGAACCGCTGCGCCAGGCGGCGGGCCGGGGCGCGTTGAGCGGCGAAATCTGGACCGGCGACTGGGAGGACGTCGGCACGCCGGAGCGCTACGCCGAGCTCAACCGTCGCCTGCAGCAGCGCCGGGCGTCCGCTCCAGCGTAGTCAGCCAGCCGCGCAGGCGGCGCGTCAGGGGCGCATCGGCCGGACCGGGCCGCCAGCTCGCGGTCTCCAGCGTGAGCTGGCGGTAATGCGCCAGCTGCCGCTCCGCGGCCTGCTCGCGGCGCCGCCGGCCCTGCTCGTGGCTCGCGGCCGGGCCCAGCACCTCCATGACCGGCCGGGCGAGGCCCCTGGGCCACTCGGGCGCAAGTCCCGGGAGTTCCACCGGATCCAGCAGCGCCGCGGCCCGCACCGACCCGGGCGCGCTGCCCATGGCGCGGGTCAGCAAAACCGCCGAGCTGCCTTCCGCCACCAGCGCCAGCGGGCGCCCCTCGGACGCGGCGGAGGCTATCGCGGCCACGATGCGCGCCTGGCTCCGCGCTGCCCATTGCTCCAGCGCCGCCGTGCGCTGCGCGGCGAGCGTGACCGGCGCCTCGCCAGCGGGCGCGGCAGCCCCTGTCGCCGTTGCTGCCGCGGTCCCGGTTTCGTCACCGCTCGTGGTCGAAATCGCGGGTGGCGAGCCTCCGGGGGGCGTGATTTTCATCGCGTGCGCGCGCGGCGGCGGCTCCAGCGTCAGCAGCCA
>JAGPES010000207.1 GCA_018057015.1 Pseudomonadales bacterium
GCTGCAGACCTTCGAGCGTGCCGGCGAGCCCAAGCGGCTGGAGCTGATCATGGGCGATCACTTCGTGCCTTACCAGGGAGAGGGCTTCGCGCAGGCCTCGGCGGCGATGCGGGAATTCCTTCTTCAACATCTCTGAGTGTCGTGGGTCCCGCTTCCCGTGGGTCAGGCTTTGGTCAGCGTCCCTGCAGTTCCAGGTGCAGGTTGTCCAGGCCGCGGATGATGAACGACGGCTCGAACCGGTAATGGCGCGCCCCGCGCTCGCCGTGCGCGGCTGCGGAGATGGCAATGTCGGTGGTGAGATCGAAAAAGCAATTGAGGATGGCGGAAACCTCGGCGCGCGCCAGCGGGGCGCCGGCGCAGGTGTGCGCGCCCCTGCTGAAGGCGATGTGCTCGCGGATTCCCGGCCGCTTCAGCCTGAATTCGTTCGCATCGTCGCCCCAGCGGCGCGGATCGCGGTTGCCCGCGGCAAGGGCGACGATGACGGCCTTGCCCGCCGGGACCTTCACGCCGCCGATTTGCGTGTCCCGCCGCGCCACGCGGTGCGTGGCCTTGGTGGAGCCCTCGAGGCGCAGCACTTCCTCGAGCATCCACGGAATCAGCTGGCGATCGTCACGCAGCTGCTGCTGCAAGCCCGGTATGTCCACGATGTAGCGCATCGCGTTGCCGAGCAGCTTGGCGCTGGTGTCCTGGCCCGCGGCGAACATGAACACGGCAAGGCTGATGAGCTCCACCAGGTCGGGCTTCGATCCGTCGGGATACGCGATCGTGACCAGCTCCGAGAGCAGATCGCTGCCCGGGTTTGACGCGCGCTCCTGCAGATAACGGGCGAAATAGCCGCCCATGAACTCCAGCACGGACATGTCGGTCGGGCTGTCGGGATTCTCGATACTGCCGACTGTCTGCCCCTGCGCAATCTTCTCCTCGAACAGGGTACGGTCCGCGGCGGGTACCCCGAGCAGGTTGGCGACCACCATGGTCACGTACGGCGTCGCGATCTCCTTCACCAGCTCGCACCGTCCGTCGGCGACAGCCCGGGCGACGAGCTGGCTCGCGTAATCGCGCATGAATGCCTCATTGGCCTTGAGTCGCGACGGGGTGAACATCCGGCTCACCAGGTAGCGCACATTGTTGTGGCGGGCATCGTCGTAGGTGACCACCAGGTTTCCGCCCACGTACCGGTCGCGATGCGCCTCGAGCTGCGCGCTGATGTCGCTTCCCTCGGGTTCGAACGGCAGCGGAAAGGCCGAACTGGCCAGGGAATTCAGCGAGGAGAAGTCGGCGGGATTCCTGAGCACCTCGAGGCATTCGTCGAAGCCGGTCACCAGCAGGCAGTCATGCGTCTGCAGCTGGCAGACCGGGCCGCGGGGACGCATTTCCTCGAAATAGCCGTAGGGATCGAGCAGGACCGAGGGGTCGGTGAAGTAGTCGCGCTCGCGGGTGGCGTTCGTCGTCATGGTTCTCTCCGGTGGCGGTGCTTGCCGCTGGCGCCGCCAGCGGCGTTACGCGGCATGTTTGTGCACGTGACGCTGGTTCAGTCCTCGGGCGCGATCGTGACGCGCAAGCCGTCGAGCGCGGAGGACAGGCGGATCTGGCAGGACAAGCGCGAATTCGCCTGGCGATGAGTGCTCGCGTCCAGCAGTCCGGATTCGTCCTCGCTCATCGGTGCGAGCGCCGCCACGAAGTCGCCGGCCACGTGCACGTGGCAGGTCGCGCAGGAGCACACGCCGCCGCAGAGCGCGAGCAGGTCGCTCATCCCCGCGTCGGTGATGGTTTGCATCAGGGTGAGGCCGGGCCGGATGTCGATGGCCTGCTCCAAACCCCTTCTGTCGGTCACGTAGACTCTGGGCATCGTTTCACTCCGTCGTTTTTGCGCAATGGCGCGCTGGCCGCGTCGCCACCGGTCGCATCCAGATGATGCACGATGCTATCATAGCGCACAGCTTTCCGGTTGCGGAAGTGTGCCTGTCCGACACCATGGCTACGTATTTCGCGACTTTGCGGGGAAATCGTGGCCACAAGACAAGGCAGGCACGTCATGGCGCAAGAGCATTGTTTTGCTCCGTGCGCTGAGCATATGCACAGCAAATAGCCGTGCGGGCGGCGCGGCTCGCGCTTGTGCAGGTCCGGACACTCGACAGCGAGAAGGTAATCACGCCGTGGCAGAGCGCAGAATCGGGGCCGAAAGCTCCACGACCCGACAGGCTCTGCTCGATGCGGCGGAACAGGTCATGCGCGAGGAAGGGTACGCGGCCGTGACCTCGCGACGGGTGGCGCAAAGGGCGGGGCTCAAACCACAACTCGTCCACTATTATTTCCGCACCATGGACGAGCTGTTTCTCGCGCTCCTGCACCGTCTGACCGATGCCTTCCTGGTCCAGTTTGCCCGCACCCTGGCCTCCGCCAGGCCGCTGCGCGGGTTGTGGGAAATGAGCAGCAGCCCGGAGACCGCGGCGCTGACCACCGAGTTCCTCGCGCTCGCCAATCATCGCAAGGACATCGGCGCCGAGATCATCCGGCTCAATCGACGCATGCGAACGATGCAGGCCGAGGTGTTCAGGCAGGTACTGCAGGCGGCGGGTGTCGACCTGGAGGAGTATCCGCCGGAGGCGCTGGCGGTCGTCCTCGAGTCCATCGCGCGCGGCATCGCGCTCGAGAGCGCGCTGGGCATCACGCGCAGTCACGCGAGCATGCGGGCCCTGGTCGAGCGCTACCTGTCGAAGTTCGAATCCTGAGCGACGCGCGCCTGCGGGCGCTGCCAGTGGCGACGCAGCCACGCCGGGCGGGTGTCGGCGCACGGCCGCAGCGCCAGCGCCTCCCAGCGTTCCAGCCAGTCCTCCGCGAGATCCCAGCCGGCGACGGGATCGGCGAATATCGCCGCCTGCGTGCGCGCGCGGTCGGCGTGGAAGGAGGGCGGCAGCGAAGCGGGGTCGCGCAGCACGTGGCGGTGCAGGCGCTCGAAGCGCCACCACAGGCTGTCCCGCTCAGGGCCGGGGCCGGGACATCCGACGTTGCGCGGGCGCGCCAGCGCGAGCGAGCGGAACAGGCTCAGGCACGGTGCCGCGGTGCCGGTGGCCCAGTGCCGGTTGCCTTGCGGCGTGAGCTCGCTGATCCAGCTCGCGGTGGTCTGGCACGCGGCGAGGCAGCCGCCGGCGTGCACGCAGGGTGCGGCGGCCGCACCGGCCAGCCGTCCGTAGCGCGGGCTCGCACCGCCGTGGTCGGCCAGTGCCGCGGCGGCCGAGGCGGCGTCGGCGACGCTGCCCGCCAGGACTTGCAGCCGGTTGCGGCGTGCGTGCGTGGCCCCGATCCAGTCCTGCAGGCGGGGCGAGCGGGCCAGCGGCGCGCGCACCGCGAGCGCGCCCGCAAGCGCGCACACGCCGTGGTCGATGCGCCGGCGCCGGCTGTCGCGCCCGGTGCATTCGAGCAGCCAGGCCTCGCAGCAATCCGCGGTAAGGAAAGCGTGCTGGCCGGCGTCGGCGCTCGCCGCGCGCAGCGCCGCGATGACGTCCACCGCTTCCTCGGCGTTCGCCGCGCGCTCCAGCCCCAGGCGCAGCAGGTCCGGCGCCGCCAAGGTGTCGGCGGCAGCGCCCGGCGCGCGCGTGACGCACGCGATGGCCACACCGTGTTCGTTGGCGCCCATCTCCGCGCCCCGCATCCCCTGCGCCCGGCTGACGAGCAGCGCGTGCGTGCGTACCAGCGTGCCGGCGGCGAGGTGCTCGCCGGCCGCCAGCCACGCCGGCGCCTGCGCCTCGTCGGGATCGCGGTGGCTGTTGGTCGCGAGAATCACGCGTTCTGGCAGCACGACCACGAAGGCGTCGCTCATGGTCAGGTTCCGCAATGGCGATGATCCCCGCAAAGATAGGCAAGCCGTGGAGACATTGCACGGTGAAGGACTTAGAATCCGGGCGGATCGCCAAGCCCGTCACAAGGAGCACGCACGATGCCGATCGGAGCCTTCCACTGGAGCAGCGGCGTCACGCTGCTCGCGCTGCTGCTGTATTTCTGGGTCACCGGAAAGACCGGGCAGGCACGCCTGAAATACGGCGTGAAGGCGCCGGCCACCAGCGGCGCGCCGGAGTTCGAGCGCGCGTTCCGCATCCAGCAGAACACGCTGGAACAGATGATGCTGTTCCTGCCCTCGCTGTGGCTGTTCGCGGCGCTGGTGAGCGACGTGTGGGCCGGCGTGGCGGGCCTGGCGTGGGTGATCGGGCGCATCCTGTACGCGCTGGGTTATGCGCGCGCGGCCGAGAAGCGCAGCGCCGGTTTCGGTGTCGCGATCCTCGCGAACCTGGTGCTGCTGATCGGCGCGCTGGCCGGCTGGTTCCTGCGCGCGTGGGTAGCGCCGACATGAATTCCTTTGCCGCGGATACCGCCGTCGAGCGCGTCCAGCCGGGCAGCTATCGAGGCGTGCTCGCGAGCGGCTGGGACATCGGTGGCAACGCCAACGGCGGCTACATGCTCGCGATCGTGGCGCGCGCGATCGCGGCCGAGACCGGGCGCACGGATCCGGTCACGATCACCGCGCATTACCTCGCACCGGGGCGCCCCGGACCGGTCACCGTGGATGTGCGCGTGGTGAAGCAGGGCAAGCGGTTCGGCGTCGCGACGGCGGCGATGCACGCCGGCGGACAGCAACTGCTGCAGGTGCTCGGCACCTTCGGCGATCTCGGCCAGCCGGGGGCAGGCGTCGAGCGCATCGAGTCCGCGCCGCCGGCGCTGCCGCCGCCCGCGGAGTGCTTCGGGCACCGCGTCGAGGCGGGCGCGCCGGCGCTGTTCGGCAACGTCGACCTGCGCCTGCACCCCGACGATGCGGGTTTCGCCAGCGGCAGGCCCAGCGGGCAGTTGCGCGTGCGCGGCTGGTTCCGCTTCGGCGCGGACGAGCCCGTCGACACCCTTGGCCTGCTGCTCGCGGTGGACACCTTTCCGCCGACTTCCTTCAACGCGAACCTCCCGGTGGCGTGGACGCCGACGATCGAGCTGACCACGCACCTGCGCGCGCGGCCCGCACCGGGCTGGCTGCGCGCGAGCTTCAGTTCGCGTTTCGTGAGCGGAGGCTTCATCGAGGAGGACGGCGAGGTCTGGGATTCCACCGGCCGGCTGGTCGCGCAGTCGCGCCAGCTCGCGCTGCTGCCGCTCGTGGGTTCGGCTTCAGCCGGACAGTCGTCCGAATGAATTCGGACCCACGAAATTCGGACCCACGAAGAATCGACAGGGATTTTCAACGCAAGGGGGAGAAACGCACATGAAGACGCGCGCAGCAGTCGCCTTCGCGGCGGGCCGGCCACTTGAGATCGTCGAGGTGGATCTCGAGGGACCGAGGGCCGGCGAGGTGCTGGTCGAGATCAAGGCCACCGGCGTCTGCCACACCGATGCCTTCACGCTCTCGGGCGACGATCCCGAGGGCGTTTTCCCGGCGATCCTCGGGCACGAGGGTGCCGGTGTCGTGGTCGAGGTCGGGCCGGGCGTGAAGTCGGTGGCGCCCGGCGACCACGTGATCCCGCTGTACACGCCGGAATGCCGCGAGTGCGACTACTGCCTGCATCCGAAGACCAACCTGTGCCAGGCCATCCGTTCCACGCAGGGCCAGGGCCTGATGCCGGACGGCAGCAGCCGCTTCTCGTACAAGGGGCAGAAGATCCTGCATTACATGGGCTGCTCGACCTTCTCTAACTACACCGTGCTGCCGGAGATCGCGGTGGCGAAGATCCGCAAGGACGCGCCCTTCGACAAGGTCTGCTACATCGGCTGTGGCGTCACCACGGGCGTGGGCGCGGTGGCGTTCACGATGAAGGTCGAGCCCGGCTCCACGGTCGCGGTGTTCGGCCTCGGCGGCATCGGGCTCAACGTGATCCAGGGCGCGAGGATGGTCGGTGCGAGCCGCATCATCGGCGTGGACCTGAACCCGGCCAAGGTCGCTCTCGCGCGCCGCTTCGGCATGACGGACTTCGTGAACCCGAGCGACGTGAAGGACGTCACGCAGGCCATCATCGACATGACCAACGGCGGCGTCGACTACAGCTTCGAGTGCATCGGCAATGTCAGGGTGATGCGTCAGGCGCTCGAGTGCTGCCACAAGGGCTGGGGCCAGAGCTGCATCATCGGGGTGGCGGGCGCAGGGCAGGAGATCTCGACCCGGCCGTTCCAGCTGGTGACGGGGCGTGCGTGGCGCGGCTCGGCCTTCGGCGGCGCGCGCGGGCGCACCGACGTGC
>JAGPES010000208.1 GCA_018057015.1 Pseudomonadales bacterium
TGGCGCCCGCGAGGCGGTCGAGAAACAGGTTGCCCTCGGGAGTGCCCGCGGGCTCACCACGCAGTACCAGTTCGACCCGCAGGCCCAGGCGCGCGCCGAGCAGCGCGGTCGCGCGGCAATGGTTGGATTGCAACCCGCCGCAGGTGAGCAGCGTGTCCGCCCCGTCCTCCAGCGCCTGCGCAATCGTGAACTCGAGCTTGCGGATCTTGTTGCCGCTCACGGCGCAGTCGCTGAGGTCGTCGCGCTTGACCCAGATCCGCGCTCCGCCGACTAGCGCGCTCAGCCGGTCCAGCGGCTCGAACGGGGTCGGGAGACGGGCCAGCCGCAGCCGGGGCGGCTGCCTGGCGTCCGCCGCTCCCGGGGTTGCTGCCTGCGACGGCCGGGTGCGCATTGCGATACGCCTGCTATTTCTTCTCGCCTGCCGCACCGACGCCCTTCAGCGTGCCCTTGGGCAGCACGTTCTGCACCGCCCACTTCTGCAGCTTGATCTCGACGTTCTCGGCCACTTTCACCACCACGAAGTCCGGCTCGACGGCGGTGACCCGGCCGAGGATGCCGCTCGAGGTGACCACCTCGTCCCTGACCGCGAGCTTGTTGACCAGTTCCTGGTGCTCCTTCTGGCGCTTGCGCTGGGGGCGGATCGCTATGAAATAGAACAGCGCGAAGATGCCGATCATGAAGGCGAACGAGATCATCGGGTTGCCGCCCGCGGGTGCGGCGGCGGCCTGGGCATGCGCAGCTGGGATGAAGAACATAAAAACTCCTGAAATCAGTAAAATACAAACCTGATCTAAACCAAAAACTGACACAACATTAGGTTCAGGGCGGGACTGTAATGGCTTTGCCACCCGCTCACAACTCCCAGTCGAAATCCATCGCGAGCGGCGCGTGGTCCGAGAAGCGCTGGTCACGGTAGACCGACTCGGCCCGGATCTTCGGCACAAGCCCCGGCGTCACCGCCATGTAGTCGAGCCGCCACCCGACATTGTTCTCGCGCGCGCGCCCGCGGTTCGACCACCACGTGTACTGCTCCGCGTGCGGGTTCACCACGCGGAAGGCATCCACGTAGCCCACCGGCCCGAACAGAGCGTCGAGCCAGGCACGCTCCTCGGGCAGGAAGCCGGAGTTCTTGCGGTTGCCGCGCCAGTTCTTCAGGTCGATCTCGCGGTGGCAGATGTTCCAGTCGGCGCAGATGATGTACTCGCGCTTCTTGCGCCGGAGCGCTTCGAGGTGCGGCATCAGTCTATCCATCAGCGCGAACTTGATCGACTGGCGCTCCGCGCCGGAACTGCCGGAGGGCATGTACAGCGAGACCACGCTCAGCCCCGCGTAGTCGGCCTGGATCCAGCGCCCCTCGCTGTCGATCGGCTCCCAGCCGAGCCCCTTCTGCACCTTCTCGGGCTCGCGGCGGCAGTAGAGCGCCGTGCCCGCGTAGCCCGGACGCCCGGCGTCGAAGTAATGGCAGTGGTACCCGGGCGGAAAGAAGTGGTCGTCGCTCAGCTGGTGGATGCGCGCGCGGGTCTCCTGCACGCAGACCACGTCGGCGTCCTGCGCCGCGAGCCAGCGAAAGAAGCCCTTCTCGGCGGCCGAGCGGATGCCGTTGGCGTTGAAGGTGATGATTCTCATGTGCCCTGCGGGTCGCCATTCATGGCGCCGGCAGCGCTCATCCCGGCGCGCGATACGATCATGAAACTGCCCGTGGCCTTGACCTGCATGACGTCGTCGACCCAGATCTCTCCCTCGGCGACCGCGGTGCGTCGTCCCACGTGCACCGCGCGCGCCGTCGCGCGCAGTACGCCGGCGCGCGCCGCGCGAAGGTAGCGGCAGCCGAGATCCAGCGTGACCACCATGTGTCCCGTTGGCACCAGGCCGTGTATCACGGCGGCGAGCGCGCAGTCGGCGAGGGTGGCGTAGACGCCGCCGTGCACCATCGCGGCGCTGTTCAGCAACTCTGGCCTGACGGGCAGCCGCAGCTCGACGCTGCCGGCGCCGAGGCGGAAGAACTGGATGCCAAGATGCTCGATGAAGGGGCTCTTGACCGGTGAATCGATCTGCTCGAGCGTCTCCGCTTGCGGCTGCTTCATGCGTTCTCCCAGTCCAGGATGATCTTGCCGGACCGTCCCGAGGCCATGATCTCGAAGCCTTCGCGGAAATCAGCCAGCGGCAGGCGGTGCGTGATCACCGGTTCCAGGTCCAGTCCGGAATGGATCAACCCGGCCATACGGTACCAGGTCTCGAACATCTCGCGCCCGTAGATCCCCTTGACCGTCAGCCCCTTGAACACGATCTTCGTCCAGTCCACGCACATGTCCGGCGGCGGGATGCCGAGTACCGCAACGCGCCCGCCGTGGTTCATCGTGTCGAGCATCGCGGCGAAGGCGCTGGGCACGCCCGACATCTCGAGCCCGACGTCGAAGCCTTCCGTCATGCCCAGTTCCTGCATCACGCTCGCGAGGCCGCGCTCGGCGACGTTCACCGCCAGCGTTGCGCCCATGCGGCGCGCCAGCCCGAGGCGGTACTCGTTGACGTCGGTGATCACGACGTGCCGCGCGCCGCAGTGGCGCGCCACCGCCACCGCCATGATACCGATGGGGCCCGCGCCGGTGATGAGCACGTCCTCGGCCACCAGGTCGAAGGACAGCGCCGTGTGCACCGCATTGCCGAAAGGATCGAAGATCGCGGCGAGGTCGTCGCTGATCTCGTCGCTGAGCTTGAAGGCGTTGAACGCGGGGATCACGAGGTACTCGGCAAAGGCGCCGGGACGATTGACGCCCACGCCGACGCTGTTGCGACACAGGTGCCTGCGTCCCGCGCGACAGTTGCGGCAGTAGCCGCAGGTTATGTGTCCCTCGCCGGTGACGCGGTCGCCGATGCGAAAGCCGCTCACTTCCTGGCCGATCTCGACGATCTCGCCCACGTACTCGTGGCCGATCACCATCGGCACCCTGATGGTGTCCTGTGACCACTGGTCCCAGCGGAAGATGTGCGTGTCGGTGCCGCAAATGGCGGTCTTGCGGATGTGGATCTTGACGTCGTTGTGGCCGACTGGTGGCTCCGGGACGTCGGTCATCCAGATGCCGGGTTCGGCTTTGAGCTTGGCCAGTGCTTTCACGCGGCGGGTCTCGGTGGGCGGCGCGCAGATCATACCTGCAAGCGCCGTCACAGCGTAGTTTCGGCTTCAGCCGAACATTGTCCGGATGAATGCGGACCTGCGCGGACACGCAGTTCGCCGCCCTCAACGGTTCATCTCCGGATGCGGCTGAACCATCACCTTGATCGCGCGGCCGTTTCCCTGCGCGCGAAAAGCCTCGGCCGCCTGCGCGAGCGGGAAACGGTCCGAGATCAGGTCGCGACGGTCCACTCTGCCCTCGGCCATCAGCGCCAGGGCCTGCGTCAGCTCCTCGGGCAGGTAGCCCAGCGAGCCCATGATCAGCGGCTGCTTGTGGATGAGGTTTGTCAGGTTCAGGGTCACCTCGTCCTCGAAGGCGCCGAAGCACACGATCCGCCCGCCTTGCGGGCGCAGCAGATCCAGCGCCGTCTGCAGCGGCGGAGCGCCCGTCATGTGCCTGATGTAGCCGGCGCAGTCGATCACGACCGCGACGTCCGGCGTGTTCATGCGCGGATACTCGGTGCGCAGCACCCCGCAGGCCCGCCCGGCCGCTTCCACCACGTCCTCGGCGGCGGCATCGATCGCATCGCTGGCGCCGACTTCCAGCGCTTTCGCCAGCCGCGACGCGGACACATCCACCGCGACGATGCGACCGACCTGCGGCGCCACCGCGCGCAGCGCCTGGATCACGCCAAGGCCGATGATGCCCACGCCAAAAACCACGACATTCTCGCCGGGGGCGATCGCCGCCTTGCGCACGAGTTGCAGGCTGTCTGCCATCGGCTCCGTGGTCGCGGCCTCCTCGAAGGAAACGCCCTCGGGTATATGCGCAAGCTGGAACGGGTTTGCCGGCACCGGCACGTACTCCGCCATCCCACCACCACCGGTCACGCCCACCACGCGCTCGCCCAATGCATAGCCCTCGACTCCCGGGCCGATCTCCGCGATCACGCCGGCGTACTCGTGCCCGATGATGCGCTGCCCGTCGGCATCGACGCGCAGCGTGCCCGCGTACATCTCGCGCGCCGACGGCGAGTCGACGCGGTAGATATGCATGTCGCTGCCGCAGATGCCGCACGACGCGACCCGGATCAGCACCTCGCCGGGGCCCGGCACCGGTCGCGCCAGGTCGGCGCGGGTCTCGATGCGACCGACACCGTGAAAAACTGCTGCCTTCATGCGGGACTCCTGGGCTGCATGGGTATCTCCGCTTCGCCCTGCCGTGGGTCCGCATTCATGCGGACATTGCTCGCGGCGGATCCGGCGGTGCCGGCATCCAGCGCCGTTGTCCGGATGAATCCGGACCTACAAACGCATCGCCAGATCGAAGCCGGCGCGAATCGAGCCGTCGATATAGGCCATGCCCGCGCAATCGCCGATCTCGTGCACGGGCACGCCCGCGCTGCGCATGCGCTCGGCCGGGCCGGGATTGGCCGTCGCACCCGAGGTGATGATCACCTGGTCGGCCGCGATGCGCCGCTCCTGCCCATGGGCGTTGCGGTACACGAGACTGTCGGCGTCGACGCGCACTAGCGTGGCCTCGGCCAGCATCGTCACGCCGAGCTTTTTGCAGTCGGCGATATTGCGCCAGCGCCGCACCAGCATCAGGCCGGCGCCGAAGACCTTGCCTTCCTCGAGGATCGTGACCTGGCGGCCGCGCTCGGCGAGGAATTCCGCGAGCTCGATGGCAACGAGGCCGCCACCGATCATCACGATGCGCCTGCCCATCGGCATCCAGATCTTGCTCAGTTCGCGCATCCAGTCGGGCCTGCCCAGGATGCCGAACAGCTTGCCGAGTTTCAGCAACGTACCGACCACGGGGCCGAGCGTCGGTCCGCCGCCCTCGCTGCCTTCCCCGGTGATCATCGCGCGGATGTCGTCTCCGTTCAGCACGTGTGGAAGCTCGATGCCGGGCAGCGCGGGCGATTCGCGGCGTGCGCCGACCGCGGCCACGACCGCATCGGGTTTCTCGCGCGCGATCAACTCGGGCGTGACGTCGGTGTTCAGCCGCACATCGACGCCGAGCCGGCTCATCTCGCCTTCCAGATAGCGCACCAGGCCACCGTTCGGGGGATACGAGGCCGCACTGAAGAACACCGTACCGCCGAGCCGCGAGGCCTTGTCGCAGAGCGTCACGGCATGCCCGCGCAGCCGCGCCACACGCGCAGCCTCCATGCCGGCGGGACCACCGCCGGCGATCAGGATGCGCCGCGGGCGCTCGGCCGGCGTGATCACGGTCTCGAATTCGCGCCCGGTGCGCGCGTTCACCGCGCAGATCACGCTGCGATTCACGAAGATCTGGCTGATGCAGGTGTAGCAGTAGATGCAGGGGCGGATCTCCTGCGCGCGCCCTTCCCGGACCTTGCGCGGCAGTTCCGGGTCGGCGAGCAGCTTGCGCCCCATGGCCACGAAATCGATCCTGCCCTGGCGGATCAGCCGGTCGCCGACCTCGGGCTCGATGCGCCCGGCCGTGATCACCGGAATGCGCACCACCGCCTTGATGCCGGCCGCGTAATCCACGAAGCCGCAGGGCGTGTGCGTGGTGTGCGCTGTGGTGAAGCTCTCGCCCTTCGAGGCGTCGGCGTAGGAACTCACGTGGATCGCGTCGGCGCCGGCGGCCTCGGCCATGCGGGCCGTGTCCTTCGCGTCCTCGTGCGTGATGCCGCCCTCGGTGAGAAATTCGATGCCGTCGATGCGGCACCACACCGGGTAGTCGCTGCCGCAGCGCTGCTTGATGGCCCTGATCACCTCGACCAGCAGCCGCGCACGGTTATCCAGCGTGCCGCCCCAGCGATCGGTGCGCTGGTTGACCGACGGGTTGAGGAAACTGTGGATCACGTAGCCGTGCCCGGCGTGAAGTTCCACCGCGTCGATGCCGGCGCGCTGCGCGCGATCGGCCGCATCGGCGAACTGGCCGATCAGCCACGCGATGTCCTCTTCCGTCGCCACCTGGTATGCAACCCTGGCGTGCGGATTGGCGTAGGGCGTGGACATCGCCGCGGCCTCTTCCGGGAACAGGCAGGGCCCCATGTCGCCCTCCTTTTCCTTCGGCACGGACGGCGTCAGCA
>JAGPES010000209.1 GCA_018057015.1 Pseudomonadales bacterium
CGCGCGGCTTCCATGCGCACCGCGCGCGTCGGGTCGCCGAGCAACGGCGTCAGCGCTTGCGCGATGTGCTCCGGCGATGCCGCCTGCTGTGCACCGGCCGCGGCGTGTCGCACCTGCGGGTCGGGATCGCGCAGTGCGCGCCGGATCGCTTTGTCGGCGGCCGCGCCCGGGTAGCGCGCGAGCAGGTCGATCGCGGTGGCACGCACGATCCCCGGTTGCGCCGCCTCCGTCACCACGGCGAGCAGCGCGGCCACCGCGCCTGGCCGGGCACGCTGACCGGCGTGGATCGCCGCGCCGAATTGCACCTCCTGCCGCCGCCCCGGCCCGTACCACTTCGCCACCGTGTCGGCGGCCCATGGCGGTTTCCGGTCGCTGTGGCAGAGCGTGCAGGCATCCGGTGTGCCCAGTGCCAGCGTCAGGTCGGGGCGCGGCACGCGGAAGCCGTGATCGCGTCGCGGGTCCACGGCCATGTAGGTCGTCGCCGGCATGTGGCAGTTCACGCACTGCGTGCCCGGCGAGCCGGGCGGGTGGAAGTGGTGCGACGGAGCGTCGTATTTCGCGGTGGCGTGACACTGGCCGCACACGGCATTGCCCTCGGCGCGCAGCTTCTGCCCGTGCGGCTCGTGGCAGTCGCTGCAGGTCACGCCGGCCTGGTGCATGCGGCTCTGGCGGAACGACCCCCAGGTGAACACCTCGTCGCGCTGCTGGCCATCGGGGTGATAAAGACCCTCCTCGATAGTGGAAGGCAGGTAATGGTCGTAGAACGGCTGGCCGGCGCGATAGCCCTCGGCAAACTGCGCACGCCGCGAATGACACTGCGCGCACACCTGCAACTCGCGCTCGCTGTCTCGCGGTTCGCTGCGCTTTGCGTTGCCGCTGGCGGGATCGATCGGCCAGTGCACGCCGCGGCGCTCGTCCAGCGTCACCGTCAGGCCCTTCGACGGGTCGGAGGTGTTCAGGGTCCTGCTCCACGCGATGTGCTCGGATCCCGGCCCGTGGCAGGCTTCGCAGCCCACGCTGATCTCCGACCAGCGCGTGTCGAAGGTGTTCGCGGCGGCGTCGAAGCGCTTGCGCACGTCGGTCGAATGACAGTCGGCGCACATGAAGTTCCAGTTCTGCGCGCGTCCGGTCCAGTGCAGTTCATCGCGGTGATCGATCTGCTCGTCGGGGTACTGGCGGAACCAGCGTTGTCCGCCGGCGCTGGCCGGACGCGCGTCCCAGCTGAGCGCCAAGGCCTGCAGGCGGCCGCCCGGCAGCGCGACGAGGTATTGCTGCAGCGGCTCGACGCCGAAGGTGTACTTCACCTCGAAGTCGGCGAGCTTGCCGTCGGGCCCGTCGGTACGCACGAAGAAGCGGTCGTCGCGCCGGAAGAAGCGCGAGTCGACGCCCTGGAAGCTGAAGCGGGCATCGTCGAAGTCGCCGAGCACCGCTTCAGGCGTGGCGTGCTGCATGGCGCGTGCGTGCTGCGAGCCTTGCCATGCCGCGTGCTCGGCGCCATGACATGCGGCGCAGGCCTGGCTGCCGACATACGCCGCGACGCCTGGCGCGGCGGCAGCCGCGCGGGCGGGCGGGGTGGCGTAGGTGGTTGCGGCAGGATCGGGTGCCGTTGCAGGGGCGACCAACGGTGGCTCCGGTGGCAACAGCAGCAACACGGCGACGCCGAGCGCGGCAAGCGCGGCGAGTCGTATCGGCCAGTACCAGCGGCGCGCGCGCTTCGCGGGCGGCGCAGGGGGCGTGCTGGCAGCCGACGCGGGGCGTGGTGCGGCGCGGGGCTTGCGTTTCCTGGTCATGCGGGGCAGCGGTATTCGGGTGGTCTTGATCGCGGTAGCAGTGCCGGCGCGCACTGTAGCAGATCCTGTCAGGCGTTCTGGCAAAGGAGGGCTCGGGCCAGCCACGCGACAGGGGGCCGGGCTCCGCAATCGGGGTTATGATTGCTCTCATGACCCAGCCGCATTCCCCGCTCGCCACCGGCTCCCTGCCTGCGACCGCCGCCCCCGGTGCGCCAGCCGGCTTGAACCCCGCGCAGCGCGCGGCCGTCATGCACGGCGCCGGCGGCGCCGTGCCCCCGGGTCCGCTGCTGGTGATCGCCGGCGCGGGCTCGGGCAAGACCAACACGCTGGCGCACCGCGTCGCGCGCCTGATCGCCGACGGCGCCGACCCCGGGCGCATCCTGCTGCTCACCTTCACGCGTCGCGCCGCAGAGGAAATGGGACGCCGCGTGCGCCGCATCCTCGCCGAGGCCGCGACAGGATGTCCTGCGCTGGCGCGCGCGCAGCTGCCGTGGTCCGGCACCTTCCACGGCATCGGTGCGCGGCTGCTGCGCGACCATGCCGGGCGCATCGGCCTCGATCCGGGTTTCACCATCCACGACCGCGAGGATTCGGCCGACCTGCTGAACCTGGTGCGCCACGAACTCGCCCTGTCGAGCACGAGCCGGCGCTTTCCACAGAAGGGCACCTGCCTGGCGATCTATTCCGCCGCCGTGAATACCCGCGCCCCGCTGCCCGAGGTGTTGCAGGCGAGCTTTCCGTGGTGCGCGGATTGGGAAGAGGAGCTGAAGCGGCTGTTCCGCGCCTACGTCGAGGCCAAGCAGGCGCAGCAGGTGCTCGACTACGACGACCTGCTGCTGTACTGGGCCCAGATGGTCGCCGAGCCCGCGCTCGGCGCCGGGATAGGCGGCCTGTTCGACCACGTGCTGGTCGACGAGTACCAGGACACGAATCATCTGCAGGCCGCGATCCTGCTGGCGATGAAGCCCGACGGCCGCGGCCTCACCGTGGTGGGCGACGACGCGCAGTCGATCTACGCCTTCCGTGGCGCCACGGTGCGCAACATCCTCGATTTCCCGGCCGCCTTCACGCCACCGGCGACGGTGGTGACGCTGGAGCAGAACTATCGCTCCACGCGGCCGATTCTCGAGGCGGCGAATGCGGTGATAGCGCTCGCTTGCGAGCGCTTCACCAAGAACCTGTGGTCCGAGCGCGACTCCGCCGCGCGCCCGCGCCTCGTTGCCGTGAAAGACGAGGCCGACCAGGCCGCCTTCGTTGCCGACACCGTGCTGGCGCGGCGCGAGGAAGGGCTGCAGCTGCGGCAGCAGGCGGTGCTGTTCCGCGCCGGGGCGCACAGCGTGGGCCTCGAACTGGAGCTAGCACGGCGCAACATCCCGTTCGTGAAGTACGGCGGGCTGAAGTTCCTCGAGGCCGCGCACGTGAAGGACGTGCTCGCGCTGCTGCGATGGGCGGACAATCCGCGTGACCGCGTCTCGGGATTCCGCGCCATCCAGCTGCTGCCCGGAATGGGCCCCAAGACGGCCGCTCGCGTGATGGACGACGCCGCGGGCGAGGGACGGGCGCTGCGCGACGCCGCCCGGGTGCCGCCGCTGGCGCGCGAGGGCTGGCGCGAATTCGCGGAGCTGATCGATCACCTCGCGGGCCGCGCCGATCCGTCGTCCGTCCTGGCTCCGACATGGCCCGCGGATTTCGAACTCGCCGCCCGCTGGTACGAAGTGCAGATGCCGCGCCTCTACGACGACGCCGCGGTGCGGCTGCTCGACATCCGCCAGCTCGCGCGCATTGCCGCGAGCTACCCGAGCCGCCAGCGTTTCCTGACCGAGCTCACGCTCGATCCGCCCAGTGCCACCAGCGACGAGGCCGGCGTGCCGCTGCAGGACGAGGACTACCTGGTCCTGTCCACGATGCACTCGGCCAAGGGCCAGGAGTGGAGTGCGGTCAGCGTGCTCAACGTGGTCGACGGCTGTATTCCCTCCGACGTCGCCACGCGCAACAGCGCCGGGATCGAGGAGGAGCTGCGGCTGCTCTACGTGGCGATGACGCGCGCGAAGGATGCGCTCGACCTGGTCGTGCCGCAGCGCTTCTACATCACCCAGCAGTCCGGCACGGGCGATCGTCACGTCTACGCCGGGCGCAGCCGCTTCATCCCGAACGCGTTGCTGCGCTACTTCGAGGAGACCGGCTGGCCGCCGGCGCCGGCGATGGAGGAACGCGATCCGGCCTCGCGCCGGATGGCGGTGGATCTGGCGGCGAGGATGCGCGAGATGTGGCGCTGAATGACCAGAAACGCGGCAGGAGCGGGCCTCATGCAGAAAGTGGTGCGAATCGGTGGCGCCTCGGCGCAATTGCTGGACAGTGTCACCGCGGTGGAGCAGCTGCTCGGCGTCGACGAGCTTCATTACCTGGTGTTCGATTTCCTGGGCGAAGGCTCGATGGGCCACCTCAGCATGATGTCGAAGGCGATGCCGGGCGGGGGCTTTGCGCGGGAGTTCGTCGACGTGCACGTCATGCCGCACCTGGCCACGCTGCTGGCGCGCGGCATTCGCGTGGTGGCCAATGCCGGCGGCGTGGATCCGGCCGGCTGCGCCGAGGCGCTGCGCAAGGCCGCCGACGCGGCCGGGCTGGCGCCGCGTATCGCGCACGTCGCGGGCGACGACCTGCGCCCGCGCATCGAGGAGCTGCGCACTCGCGGTTTCACCGACATGTTCGACGGCCGCGCGTTCCCGCAGGCCATCGAGTCCGTCAACGCCTACCTCGGCGCGTTTCCGATTGCGCAGGCGCTGGCGCGCGGCGCCGATATCGTGATCGTGGGCCGCTGCGTCGATAGTGCCGTGACGCTGGGGCCGCTGATCCACGAGTTCGACTGGAAACCGGACCAGCACGACCTGCTCGCGGCCGGCACGCTGGTCGGCCACCTGATCGAGTGCGGCACGCAGGTCACCGGCGGCACCTACACCGACTGGCGCGAGGTCCCCGACTGGGCGAACGGCGGATTTCCGGTTGCCGAATGCCATGCCGACGGCAGCGCGGTGATCACCAAGCCGGCCAGTACCGGCGGGCTCGTGAGCACCGGCACCGTGATCGAGCAGATGCTTTACGAAGTCTCCGATCCGCAAGCCTATCTCGTGCCGGACGTCAGCTGCGATTTCAGCGCCGTGCAGGTGACCCAACAGGGTCCGGATCGCGTGCACGTCAACGGTGCGCGCGGTTATCCGCCGACACCGACGTACAAGGTCTGCGCGACCTGGCATCGCGGCTGGCGCTGCACCGTGATGCAGCCCATCGTCGCGATCGACGCCGTGGCGCGCGCCGAGCGCCAGGCCGCGGCACAGTTCAAGCGCTTCGAAAAGCTGCTCGGACAGCGCGGGCTCGGGCCACACATCGGCAAGCACGTCCACGTGATCGGCTCCGAGGCCTGCCTCGGCGCGCGCGCGCGGAACCTGCGCTCGCGCGAGGTGATCTGCCGCATGGTCGTGGAGCATCCCGAGCGCGCGGCGGCGGAGCTGTTCGGCCGCGAGAGCTTCGGTGCGCTGACCACGATGTCGGCCGGCAGCCTGATTCCGCCCTCGCCCGTGGTGGTGCCGGTGCTGCGCGTGTTCTCCTTCCTGCTGGAGAAGTCCGCGGTGCCGGTGACGCTCAGGATCGACGGCGAGACGCACAACGTGAGCGTGCGCACCGACGGCGGTTTCGATCCGGCGCGGATAGTGCGCCCGGTTGTTGCGCCGGCTCCCGCGGCCGCGGGGCCGCTGGTCGAGGTGCCGCTGCTGGCGCTCGCGATCGCGCGCAGCGGCGAGAAGGGCAACCTGTTCAACGTCGCGGCCATCGCGCGGCGTCCCGAGTACCTGCCCTGGATGCGCGCGGCGCTCACCCCTGAGAAGGTGGCCGACTGGTACCAGCATCTCTTCGACGATCCGGCCGCGCGACGCGCGGAGCGCTTCGAGGTACCGGGCGTTCACGCGCTCAACCTCGTGGTGCACGAATGCCTGGGCGGAGGCATCATGGGCTCCATGCGCCTCGATGCCGCCGCCAAGAACATGGCGCAGCTGCTGCTGGAATTTCCGGTGAGCGTGCCGGCGGCAATGCACGCGGCGCTGGATCCCGAGCTGCTCCAGTGCGGCAGCGGCGCGCGCTATGCAGGGGAGCCCTGATCCGCCGCGGGAATCAGCTGCCGGGCGCGAGGGCCTGCGCCAGCAACGGCGCCAGGTCGATGGCGTTGCTCGGGTGCGGAATCGAATTGGTGGTCACGATACGCCCGGCACCGGCGGCGAGCAGGGCCTCGTGCGCATCCCCGGCGAAGATGCCGTGCACGGCGAGCACCTGCGGCGCGCGCATGCCGGCTTGCGCGAGCAGCCGGC
>JAGPES010000210.1 GCA_018057015.1 Pseudomonadales bacterium
ACGGCGAGCACCCGGTCGCCTTCCACCAGGTAGGTTGCAGATTGACCATCGGCTGCCGCTGATTCGGCAGCCCGCCGAAGCGTCTCCGGCGGTTCGACCGCGAGCATTCTCAACAGACCCGGCCCGCCAACGTGGAGCGAGCGCTCCTCGACGACTGCGCGCACGCCGCGTCCCGGCATGGACTCGAAGTCCTGCGACATCGGAACGTCGATGCCATGTTCCTTGGCGCTGGTCATCAGCGCCTGCGCGATCGGATGTTCAGCGTCGCGCTGGACCGACGCGGCCACGCGAAGCACCTCGTCGTCGGTGAGTCCATCGGCGGCAGTGGTCTTCACGACGCGGTGCGAACCGAGCGTGAGCGTGCCTGTCTTGTCGAACACGACCGTGTTCAGCAAACGGGCCTCTTCCAGGCCGCGTCGATCGCGCACGAGCAGGCCGTTCCGTGCGCCAATCGTGGTCGAGATGGCGGTCACCAGCGGGATGGCCAAACCCAGCGCATGGGGACAGGCGATCACGAGCACGGTCACTACGCGCTCGATCGTGAAGCTCCACGGTCGACCGAGGAGTGGCCAGACAATGGCGGTAACCGCGGCGGAGACGATGGCGATGATCGTGAGGTAGAACGCCGCCCGGTCCGCCAGGGCCTGGGCGCGCGAGCGCGACGTCTGGGCCTGCTCGACGAGCCGCATGATACCCGCGAGCGCGGTCTCGTCGCCGGTTCCCGTCACCTCGACACGCAACGAGCCCTGTCCGTTGACGGTGCCGGCGATCACCCGGTCGCCCGTCGACTTGTCCATCGGCTTGGACTCGCCGGTGATCATCGCTTCGTTGACGGCGCTGGTCCCTTCCTTCACGACGCCGTCGGCGGGAATGCTCGCGCCGGGCCTGATGAGCAGCAGGTCGCCGCGCTTCAGTTCCGCGACAGGGACTTCCTTCGCGGTACCGGCCTCATCCAACCGCACCGCCATATCAGGCAGCAGCTTCGCGAGTTCCTTGAGAGCGCCCTGTGCCTGGTTGATCGAACGCATCTCGATCCAGTGGCCGAGCAACATGATCGCCACCAGCGTCGCCAGCTCCCACCACAGGTCCAAGCCCTCGACAACGCCGAGCGTGACCAACGCGCTGTAAAGGAAGGCGACGGTGATCGCAAGCGAGATCAGCGTCATCATGCCCGGCAGGCGATTTCTCAGCTCGTGGTATCCGCCGCGGACGAACGGCGAGCCGCCGTAGAAGTACACGATCGTGCCGAACACCGCCGGGATGTACGCCGACCCCGGGAACTGTGGTGCGGTGTAGTCGAACCAATGCTGGATCATCCCGCTCCAGATCAGAGTGGGGATGGTCAGCAGCAGCGTGAGCCAGAACTTGTCGCGGAAGCTCGCCACGCTGTGGCCGGCGTGCTTGTCGTGCCCGGCATGGACGTCACCTTCAGCACCCGTGCGGGGATGCGGCGGTTGCTCGCCGTGCGCCTGATGATCTTGATGATGATGATTGTGTTGCGTCATGGGTCTGCCTTCCTGGATGCACTGATGCGCCGGGCACCAGCGGGGAGATAGATCAGTGTTCTGTTACAAGTGTCCCGATCTGGCGATGGCCATCACCAGCCGCAGTGAGAGCAATCCCGCAGCAGCGAAAGCCACCATAGCCAGGAAAGGCATGTGACCGAACACTTGCGGGCCGTCGGAATGCAGGCTCAACAGCGCACCGCTTACGTACAGGCCCAAGGTGACCAGGGCCAACGCCAGCCGGTTGCCCGTGCGCGCGATTGCCTCCTGCGTGGAACTCAGGCCATGGTGGTGTACGGAGAAGGCGGGTCGTCCGTCGCTCAGTTGCGCCTGCCGCAACAGGTCGGTGGCGATCTGTGGCAATTGGCGCGCAGTGCGGGCCAGCCGCATGGCAAGCGGCCTGTTGCCGCTGGGGCGGCTGGCTTCGGCAATGTCGGCGATCGCGGCCGCCTGCGCGGACAGCGTCCCCAGCAGGTCCAGATCCGGATCCAGCGCCCGCAGCGTGTTCTCGACCAGGAACAGCGTCCGGATCAGGGACAGCAGGTGGGCCGGAAGCCGGAAGCCAGCGCCCTGCCCAATGCGTGCCACGCGCCAGATTGCCTCGGCAATGGACCACTGCGCCAGCGGACGGCTGGCCATCTCGGCCAGGATCAGGTGGATCTCGCGCACATGCGAGCGGCGGTCGACCTGCGGCGGGAAGAAGCCCATGGCGATCGCTGCATCCAGCACGCCCTCGGCGTCGTCGGCCGCAATGGCCTCGACCATGCCGCCGAGCGCGAGCCGGGATGCAGGGTCGAGCACGCCGATCGAGCCAAAGTCATGCAGGCACAGGCGACCGTCGTCAAAGAAGAACAGATTCCCCGGGTGCGGGTCGGCATGGAAGACGCCGGCGCCGAAGAGCTGATGCACGTAGGCACCGAGCAGCGCCCTTGCCAGTGCGGGAGCCGCCGCCGTTCCATAAGCGGCTTCCAGGCGGGTGCCGTGGCTACGATCCTGGACCAGCACGTCGCGGGTGGCGTAGGGCTCAACGACATGTGGCTGTGTGATGCCGGGCAGGGCATCGAGCACCTTCGCCATGCGGCGCATGTTCTGCGCCTCGTGACGCATGTCGATTTCATCGCGCAGGAATGCGCCCAGCTCGTCCACCAGTTCGAGGGGGCGGTGTCGCTTCAGAGGCGGCCAGATCCACTGGGCTACGCGCAGCGTGCGTCGAAGCAGCCGCAGGTCAGCCTGCACTTGAGCGTGGATGCCGGGCCGGGTGACCTTGACGACCACGTCGCGACCGTCATGCATGCGTGCCGGATGGATCTGAGCCACCGACGCGGCGGCCAGCGGATGGTCATCGAAGCTGGCGAAAAGCTCTTCGACGGAGGCGCCGAACGCATGCTCGACCATGTGTCTGGCCTGGTCAGCAGGAAATGCCGGCACGTCGCTGTGCAACCGCGACAATGCCTCGCGATAGGGCGCCGGCAGCAGGTCCCAGCGCAGGCTCAAACCCTGGCCCAGCTTGACGAAGGTGGTACCCAGCCCCACCAGGGTGGCGCTGACGTACGCGGGAAGCCGTTCGGGTCTGCGTCGGCGCAGGCGCAACACCGCGACCCCGAGAGTCAGTCCGGCCCAGGCGATCTGGCCTCCGCGGCGCACCGTGCCCGCCATCAGCGCGAGGTCCTGGCCGGCCGGCTCACGATGCCGGCCCCGCTTCCGCGCGCAGGATGGCGGTCGGATCGCCGCGACCATCCACGGCCGCCAGCTCCGCTTCGGACAGCAGGTTGTCGCGGGACTCGCCGAGGACGCCCGCAGCCGCGTCAACCACGTGCGCCCAGGTGCTGCGGTTGGCGAACAGCAGGCCCGGCACGTCCAGTGTGCCGCCCCGGTTGACGAAGCCCAGCGCCGCGGTGGTGGTGGGGCCGGTGTCGAGTCGGCGCAGCGCACCGAGGAAGGGCTCCGGACGGGTGTGGGTAACGAATACGCGCGGCCGGCCCACCGGAAACAGCGCTTGGACCGCACTGTCGGAGTGCACGTACCTTGCCTCCTCCGGATCGCGCGGGGCGCGAAATCGGCCGGGTTCGGCGAGATAGACGATCGCGGCCGACATTCCGCGTGCGGCCAGACGCGCCTGTGCGCGGCGCACTTCCTGCAGCTGGTACGCGCCGGTGGCCACCAGCAGGATCGCCGCCGTCTCCGGATCGCCGGCGAGGCATGTTGCGCCGGTCTCGGCCAGTGCCTGGGCCTGCTGCGGGGTCAGCTCATGAGGCACCGGACGCTTGGGAACGACCAGTGTGGTGACCGTGCCCCGTTGCGCGTAGGCGCGGGCGAGGGCGGCGGCAGCGCCATTGGCGTCCGGCGGGAACACCACGCGCGAAATGTCGGCCATTTCGCCCATGAGTGCCTCGGCCATGGTCGGATCCTGGTGGGACTGTTCGTTCTTCGCGTTCTCCCACGTGTGCGAGGTCAGCACCAGGGGCACGCCCAGCCAGCCGGGTGGGCGCCCGGCCTGGGCCTGGTGGCGGGCGAAGATCAGTTCCTGACGTACGGCGCCGAGCATCTTCGGTGCAAACGCCTCGTAGGTGACCACCAGGTTTAGCCCGCCCTTGTTGCCGAGCGCCGCGCAGACCACGGCTTCTTCGTTGAGCGCAGTGATGACCGCGCCGGTTGGCGATTCGGCGACGCCGGGCTCGGGCTCGTGCACCCGGTGCTTCATCGCGTCCAGGGTCCGGTCGAGCTTGTTGCTGCGCAGCTCATCGGGATTGCCCACGCGCACCCGCAGTCCCGGATTCGCCTCGGCGATGGCGACGAACTGCTCGTCGAGTGCGGTCATTGGCGAGCTCTCACCGCCGGCGCCGCGGTCGGCGATCGCCGGGACGCGGGGCGGTTCCACCTGGCGATCGGCCAGCGCATGGTCGCGCTCGCGCACCCGCTGCTGGAGATCGTGGCTGTTGAGTGCGGCAACGGCCTGCTCGAGCTCCGACGCGGCCACGAACAGCGCCGCTGCGCCTTCATTGAAGAGCGTGCGCGCCGCGGCATCCTTCGCCGGATTCCCCGGCAGCGGCAAGTTGTGCGAGGCGTTGGTCCCGGCGCCGGGGAAGCCGAAGCCCTTGACGGTTTCGGCGATGCCATAGGGCAGCCGCACGTCGGCGGGAACAGCGGCGCCCGCTTGCAGGCGCGACTCCATCACGTGGATGCCCCACGCGATGCTGGCCGGATCGCGCCCGTCCAGCGCGATCGGATCAAAGCCGTTCAATCGCAGGTGCCGGTCCAGCCACCGCTCGCCGCCCTGCTGGGTGATCTGGCTGCGCTGTTCGATGCGGCGCCCGTTGAGGATGATGATCGGGCTGACCAGTCCGCTGTCCTCGGCGCGCCACCAGCGTGGCGCCCAGTCGCTGCCACGCTGTTCCTCGAACGCACCGTCGCTGAGGAAGGCGACCAGGCGTTCATCCTTGAGCGGCGCATGCACGTACTGCAGCTCGGCAAAGCCGAGATAGCCGCCTTCCATCACGCCCCCGGCGGTGTGCGCATTGACGTGGGAGCCGAGGGGCGACGCCGGCGTTCCGTCCGGATTGAGGGTGTAGGCATAGAAGTCGCTTACGAACCGGCTCAGCCCTTCGCCGGTGCGGTCGTAACGTTCGGCGTGCCGGTCGGTCATGTTGCCAACCAGCACGTTCAGCGCGTCGATGGCGGCCACGCAGTGCCCCTGGCCCATCATCCACGCGCGGGTGACGCCATCCAGGGAATCCATCAGCAGGTAGCCGGCGTAGGCGGGCACCATGTTGAGGGACCCGCCGGTGTGGCCTTCAGGCGTGGTCTTGAAATCATCGACCTCCAGGGCCGCGCCGTCGGTACGAACGCGCTGGCTGTAGGTCATGTGCGCCACCAGCCACATGCCGGCGCTGGTGACGCGGTCGGCCGCGGCGAGCCGCTGCCATGCGGTGCCGGCATCCGGCGTGCGGCCCAGGGCGACCAGCTCGTGCACCATCTGGCGGACCCGGAGCTGGGTAAGCGGGTCATGTCGGATCACCCCGTAGCCGGCCGCCCAGTGGGCGAACGCGGGATCGGCCTGCCGGTGGGCGTCGGCGAGTTCAAGGATCCGCTGGCGCTCGGCGGCCGACAGCTGGTCGGCGGTGCAGCAGTTGAGATGCAGGTTCATGGGTCCTCCGGGGAATCGGTCGAAGCGGTCATCAGGGTCGATGCCGCGGCGGCGAGGTCCGCACCCAGCGCGATGGCGTTGGAGGGGTGGGAAATGGTGTCAGTGCTGACGATGCGGGCCAGGCCCGCCTCCTGCAGGCGGGCATAGGCGTCGCCTGCGAACACCGGATGGATGGCGACCAGCAACGGCGACGGCAACGACAACCGGCGCAGGTGTGCGAGGGTCTCCAGGATCGTGTGGCCGGACGACACGATGTCGTCGATCAGCACCGGAGTCCGACCAGCCACGGCTGCCGGGTCGGGCAGGCTGACGCGCACGTCGTAGTCGCCGTGCCGCTCCTTGGCCAGCACCTGGTAGGGCATGCCGGACAGGGCGGCGATGTCCGCTACCCACTGCTCGCTCTCGCTGTCAGGGCCGATCAGCACAGCGTCGGGGACGGTCTCAGCGATCCAGCGGGCCACGGCCGGCGTCGCCGATACGTGGACCGTCGG
>JAGPES010000211.1:0-2869 GCA_018057015.1 Pseudomonadales bacterium
AAGCCGGGCTGCCCGCAGGACTCCATCGACGCGCTCGGTGCCGAGCGGCTGGATAATCTCTGCCTCGGCGAATGCTATTTCCCCGGCGACGCGCGCCGCCCGATCACGCGCATCGAGGTCGTGCGCATCCGCCCGCAACAGGCGCCCGGCGAGGACGTGAGCGGACTGATCGAGGATCCGTGGCGCGTGCTCGCCTGCGAAGGCGGGGGCGAGGAGTGCACGGTGGAGTTCGAGGACGAGGAATTCAGCGCCGGCGCCCGCGAGGCGCTCTACTACGTGCGCGCGATCCAGGCCCCTTCGCCCACCGTCAACGCCGACCCGCTGCGCTGCGAGAAGGATGCGAACGGCGCGTGCGTGAAGGCCGATCCCTGCGTCGGGGACTACCGCACGCAGGGCGACGACTGCCTCGCGCCGTCCGAGGAGCGGGCATGGTCCTCACCGATATTCCTGGATCCGGCGTGACGATCAACCTTTGGCAATGCCCTTCCTCTTCGCGGTAGCGGCGCGCGCGGAGGCTGGCCTGTCTCGGGAAACGGGCCGGCGGGCCGTGCGTCGCCCTATGGCGCCTCGACCATGTCGTCCTTCAGGCCGGTCACAAACGCAACGACGTCTTGCCGTTCCCGCGCCGGGACCTGCAGCACGTCCATGGTCGCGGCGGCGTGCTGCATGAATATCGACCAGTCGCTCTCGCTGATTTTCATGCCCTTGTGGGTGATCTTCATGTCCCGGCCGGTGTAGTACACCGGCCCGCCCGCATTCGCGCACAGGTAATCGATCAGCAGCTGCTTTTCCCTGGCAATCCCGTCGTCGCCCCGGTTCTGCCAGAAGCGCCCCAGCAGGGCATCGCCCTGCAACCGCGGCAGCAGCTCGTTGGCAAATGCCGTGATGCCGTCGTAGCCTCCAAGACGTGCGTACAGTGATTCTCCGGACATTGCATTTCTCCTGGTTGTTCAGACGTTCGAAGCCGCACCAGCGCCTGTCGCGGACCTCACGACGTTCCCTGTGACCCCGGCATCGGCAGTGCCGGCAGCTCGCCGACCGAGACGCCGACGGCGCGCGCCAGCAGCGCGTGGCTGCGCTCGGCCTCGCCGAGGTGCTCGTACAGGCGCGCGAGCTCGGCGCAGGTGTCCGGGCGCGCGGCGAGCTTCAGGCTGCTCTCGAGGTAATCGCGCGCCTTGCCCCACAGCTGGTTGCGCAGCGCGATGCGCCCGAGCGCGAGCAGGAGCTCCGGCTCGTCCGAATGCCGGGCGAGCAGCGATTCCGCCAGCGCGAGCTGGCGGCGCGGGTCCGCGGCCGGCACCAGGCCGTAGCCGTGCACGAGCTGCGGATCCCAGTCACGTTTCAGCGCCACGCCGAGCTGGGTCGCAGCTTCGTCGCTGGCACCGGCGCGCGCGAGCGCGCCCGCGTAGGCGGCGATCAGCGCGGGACGCTGACGCGCGCGCGACGGCATCGCTTCCCACGCCGTGCGCAGCGCCTCGGGCTTCGTGCCGTCCAGCGACAGCAAGGCGCGGTAAGCGCGCTCCTCGATGCCATCGAGCACCGCTTCGGGGCGCACCTTGTGACGGCGCGCCTCGGGCAGCAGCGTGCCGATGCGCGCCCACTCGCGCTGGCGCTCCAGCGCCTCGAGCTGCAGCGCGATCCCGGCCGGTTGCGCCGCGGGATCGAGCGCCGCGCCGTCCAGTATCGCCAGCGCTTCCTCGTTTTCGCCACGCGCGAGCGCGGCCTCGGCCAGCGCAAGCGTCACCGCCTTTTCCGCGCCGGGCACTTCCCTGGCCAGTTGCAGGAAGCCCTGCGCCAGCTCCTGGTCGCCCAGCTCCGCGCTCGCCCGCGCCGCCAGCAGGTGATTCAGCAGCGGCGCATCGGCGTGGCGCGCGCCGCGCGCGAGCTGCCTGATCGCCACGCGCCAGCGCCCCTCGGCGAAGGCCAGCACGCCGCGCACGGTGTGGCTGCGTCGCCGTGCGTGCCAACGTTCGAGGAAACCGGCACGGCGGCGCGAGCGTCCGGTGAACAGGCGGCCCGGCAGGTCGGCCAGCAGCACCAGCGCACGGCCCAGGTAATAGAACGCCACCAGCCCGACCAGCACCAGCAGCGCCGCAACCCACGCCGTGGTTTCGACGGTGTAGCCGTGCAGCTCGATCAGCACGTAGCCGGCATCGAGGCGCACGAGGTAGGCGAAGCTCGCCGCGGCGGCGAGCACCAGCAGCAGGACGACGAAGAGGCGGCGCATGGTCTATTGCCCGCCGGCGGTCGCGTCGGCAGGCGCCGGCGCGGAAGCGGGAGCGGGAGCGGGTCCAGGCGCCACGGGCGCCGTCGCGCCGGAGCGCTCGCGCAGCGCACGCAGCGAACCCGATATGTCGGGCAGCGCGGGCGCCACGTCGATCGCGGCGAGGGCGGTCACTTCGTTGAGAAAAGCCTGGTTTGCCACCGCCGTCGGGCTCAGGTAGGCGCCGGCGAACTGCTGCACCTGCGCCAGGGCACCGCGGTAGACCGCGGGTTCGGCGGCCAGCAGCGCGAGCTTGGCCTGCTCCAGCCCGAGCCGCAGGTTCATGCGCAGATACCCCTCCTCGGCGAGCGGCAGCAGCGGCTTGATCGATTCGTCGTGCTGGCGCACCACGACGTAGCGTCCGAGCACGGCCGTGATGCGCGACCACCAGCCAGCGGCGGGCGCGGGTTCGGCAGCGGCTTCGCCGCCAGGCGCCGCGGCGCGCGAGCGATCCATCAGCGCCAGCGCGGGCACCTGGTCCACCAGCGCGGCGAGCCGCAGGTACAGGCCCTCGACATCGAACTCCGCCACCGCGCGCAGGCTGGCGATGTCGCTGGCCAGCGCGGCGCGGGCCGCGTGCAGCGCGGGATCGTCGAGATCGCGCAG
>JAGPES010000211.1:2969-6139 GCA_018057015.1 Pseudomonadales bacterium
CCACCAGCGCGGCGAGCCGCAGGTACAGGCCCTCGACATCGAACTCCGCCACCGCGCGCAGGCTGGCGATGTCGCTGGCCAGCGCGGCGCGGGCCGCGTGCAGCGCGGGATCGTCGAGATCGCGCAGTATGCCATCGGCAGCGCCGAGCAGCGCCAGCGCACCGCGCACCTCGCGGCCCATCAGCAGGCTCTGGCTGGCCAGGCGCTCCAGGTATTCGGCCTCTGCCAGCGCCCAGTCGCGCCGGTCGGCGACCGTGATCGCGGCGAACCGTTCGCGCAGCGCGGCCGTGTCGGCGCCGAGCGCGTCGACGCGCAGGTCCAGCCCGCTCATGCGCGCCTCGCCCTGCTCCAGGCTGCGCAACGCCTCGGCCAGGCGGGGATCGGGTCCGCGCCCGGCATGCACCGCGAGTTCGGTGGCGCTCGCGCGCAGCTGTCCCAGTTCCGCGCGGATTTCGCGCATCTCGTACCAGTGCCAGCCGCTCGCGCCGAGCGCACCGGCGGCAAGCAGCAGGGCCAGCGCGACGGGAAGGCGCGAGGCGCGGCGTGCCGGCGGATTGGTTTCCACCGAGAGCACCTCGAACGTGGGCTTGCGGCCTTCTTCTGTCATGTCGTGTGCGCTCGTCTGGATATTGTGGCGGCCAGCCGCTGCAGCACCGCGAGCATCGCCGCGTCGGTGGCGTTGGCGGCAGGCTCGACCGCGCTGAAACCGGCGTCACGCGCTTGCGCCGCGACGCGTTCTCCCGGTGTGACCAGTGTCAGGCCCGGGGGTATCGTGCCAGCCGCGCCCCCCCCGGGCAAGCCGAGCAGGTTCGCCAGCGCCTCGGCACTGCTCAGCAGCAGCACGTTGATGGCGCACTCCGCGAGCAGCGCGCGCAGCGACTCCCGTGACGCCGTCGCCGGGAGGCGGCGACGGTACAGCGCGCACTCGGTGACCGCGGCACCGCGCTGCGCGAGGCGACGCGCCAGCAGCTCACGCCCGCCGACACCCTTGAAAATCACGATGCGCCGGCCCGTGGCCGCGGCCAGCGCCGGGTGCGCGAGCAATTCCTCGCTGTCCATCGCGGCGGCGCCGCTCTCGCATCCGATTCCGGCCTCGCGCAGGCTCTGCGCGGTGGCACGACCGATCGCGAAGCACTGCAACCGCGCCGGCCATGTGCGTGCATCGTCAGCGAGACGCGCAAGCAGCGCGCGCACGGCGTTGGTGCTGATGAAGATTGCAGCGTCGAAGCCCTGGAGCCGATCCAGGGTTTCATCGATCGCGGCGCCGGCCTGCGCGTCCAGCGACACGATCTCGAGCAGCGGGAATTCCCAGGCTTCGCCGCCGGCGGCGTGGATCGCCGCCACGAGCGGCCCGGCCTGCCCGGCCGGGCGCGTCACCAGCGCGCGGATGCCCTGCAGGGCGCCGCCCATGCGATCAGCCCGCGGCCCAGAGCTCGCGCAGGATCGCGTCGGCGCCCTGCGCCAGCAGCGTGGCCGCGAGCTCCGCGCCGATGCGCTCGGCCTCGGCGCGCGGACCGCGCAGCTCGGCGCGCGCGATGCGCGTGCCGTCGGTGCTGCCAACCAGACCGCGCAGCCACAGCCGTTCCGCGCCCTCGATGACCGCGAAACCGGCGATGGGCACCTGGCAGCCGCCTTGCAGCGCGCGGTTCATCGCACGCTCGGCGCGCACGCAGTCGCCGCAGTCGGCGTCGTCGAGCGGCGCCAGCAACGCGCGCAGCCCGGCATCGTCGTTGCGGATCTCGACGCCGATGGCGCCCTGCCCGACCGCGGGCAATGACGCGCTCGCCGGGATGCGCGCGCGTATGCGCTCACCCATGCCCAGGCGCAGCAGGCCGGCGCTCGCCAGCACGATGGCGTCGTACTCGCCGTCGTCGAGCTTGCGCAGCCGCGTGTTCACGTTGCCGCGAAGGTCGAGGATGCGCAGGTCGGGTCGCAGCGCGCGCAGCTGGCACTGACGGCGCAGGCTGGACGTGCCAGCGCGCGCGCCCTGCGGCAGCGCCTCCAGACCGGCGTATGCATTCGAAACGAAGGCGTCGTGCGGGTCCTCGCGCGCCAGGATCGCGCCCAGGCCCAGCTCGGGCGGGAAATCCATCGGCACGTCCTTCATCGAGTGCACCGCGAGGTCCGCGCGCCCGTCGAGCATCGCGGTCTCGAGCTCCTTCACGAACAGGCCCTTGCCGCCGATCTTCGCCAGCGGCACGTCGAGGATGCGGTCACCCTGCGTCGAGAGCGGCAGCAGCTCGACGCGCAACCCCGGATGCGCGGCGAGCAGGCGGTCGCGCACGTGCCCGGCCTGCCACAGGGCGAGCTGGCTCTTGCGCGTGGCGATGCGGAGGATACGGTCGGTCATGTCACGAACTGCAATGGAATCGAGGGCGCCATGATACGGCAGGAAATGTACGCGCGCAGAATTTGCCGAGCGGCTCCTGAGCCGGCCATCGCATAAGGGGCCGTGCGCCGCAAGGGTTCGCCGCATTGCGGCGAACGGGACGGCCAGGGATGGCGGTCCCCGGCCTTGCCGGCGATGCAGGAAAGCATCGCCGAGCAAGCGGCGCCAGAGCCTACAGGGACGTACTTGCCGCGGGCCCCGTTGCGATGGCCGGCGCAGGAGGCCAGCGACGCTCCATTCCCGGAGCCCGAAATCAGAGCCTTTCGACGGCCTCGCGCACCTCGGCCAGGTGCCGCCGGCTGATCTGCGGCTGCAGCTCGATGCCTGCCAGCGTCACCGCGAAATCGCCGCCCGGGCGACGCGCGATACCGGTGATGTGTTCGGTCGCGACCAGCGCGTTGCGGTGCACGCGCAGGAAGCGGCGGGGAAATTCCTGCTCGATCTCGCGCAGGCTCTCGTCGAGCAGCGCGCTGCCCCCGGGGCAGCAGGCGGTGACGTACTTGTGGTCCGCCAGCAGCACGCGCACTTGCGCGACCGGGATCAGGCGCGTGGCGCCGCCGGTGTGGCTGCTGAAGAAGCGGCGCGGCTCCCGCGTCTGCGTTGCCAGCGCGCGCATCTGCAGCCGCGTGCTCGCGCGCGCCGCGGCGAGCGCGGCATCGAGCTTCTCGCGCTGCACGGGCTTGAGCAGGTAGCCCACGGCGCGGCTCTCGAAGGCCGCGATCGCATACTCGTCGTAGGCGGTGCAGAAGATGATCGCGGGCGGATGCGGCACGGCCATCAT
>JAGPES010000212.1 GCA_018057015.1 Pseudomonadales bacterium
CCTCTACAATGGCGCCAGCTTTCTGCTGTCGCGCGACGCCCTGCTCCAGGACGACTGACCGGCGCCGGCCCTGCCGTCGCGCCCGTGGAGGACACATGCCTGATATCGAGTTCGAGAACCGCGACGGGGTGGGTCTCATCACCTTCGCCCGGCCCGAGGCGCTGAACGTGTTCAGCCCGGGGATGATGGCCGGGCTGGGCGAGTTGTACCGGCGCTGCGACGCCGACGACGCCGTGCGGGTAGTGGTGGTGACCGGCCGTGGCGCTGCATTCTGCGCCGGCGCCGACCTTGCGGGCGGGGAAGTGTTCGCAGCCGACGGCGAACTGGACTTCAGCTCCTGTCCGTTGTCGATGCAGGCCTGGGATCTGCGCAAGCCGGTGATCGCCGCCTGCAACGGACACGCCATCGGCGTCGGGCTCGGCATCGCGGTGCAATGCGACATGCGCATCTTTGCGCGCGGCGCGAAGTACGGTTTCCTGCAGAATCGGCGCGGCGTGGTGGCGGATTTCGGGGTCGAGTGGTTGCTGCCGCGACTGATCGGCTTCGAGCGCGCCTTCGAGATGCTGGTGCGCGGCGCGCGCATCGACGGCGAGGAGGCGGCAGCCTGGCGCCTGGCGGGGCGGGCGGTGCAGGCGCAGGACGTGTTGCCGCTCGCGCTGGAGATCGCCGCCGACATGGTGCAGAACTGCTCGCCGCTGGTGATGGGCATGCACAAGCGCCTGCTGTGGCGCGGGCTCGACATGGAACGCGACGGACTAGTGGCGCTGGAGACGCGCGCGCTGCATCACAGCATGCGCCAGCCCGATGCGCTGGAGGGGGGCATGGCTTACGTGGAGAAGCGCGCGCCGCGGTGGGACGCGCACCATGCGGCGCGCTGGCCGGAGTTCCTGTAGACGAGGCGGACTCGTCCGTGCGGTCATTGCCGGGCATGATGCCGGCCCGCGTGGGGCGGTACCCGTCGCCGTCCGCGGATGCGGCATCAACCGGCCGTTGATTGCGCGTGCTGCTGATGCAGCCCGTGCATGCCGCCATGGGGTTGCACGAACACGCCGTCACAACTCGCCGTGAGCACCTCGTCGGCGTGGATCTCGGCCCGCACGAAGGTCTTGCGCCCCTCGAGCCTCTCGACCCAGCCGCGCAGGCACAGCTCGGTGTTGAGCGGCGTGCGGCGGTGGTAGCGCGTACTGAGCGTGCCCGTCATGCCCGGCTGCCCGCCGATCGCCTGCGCCACGCCCATGAACTGGTCGAACAGCGCCGCGACGAAACCGCCGTGTACGCTGCCGGGCGGGCCTTCGTAGGCCCAGCCCATCGTTGCGCGGCCGTGGGCGACGCCGTCGGCGATCCAGACGTTGAGCGGCGCGGCCAGCGGATTGCTGATTCCGGCGACGGGATTCAGTTCGTGGCTGAGCTGCCCCATGCTGCCGTGGTTGCCACCGCCGGCGAAGCAAAGCCGTCCGTAGGCCCTCGGATGTGCCGCGAAACGGTCCGCCGTCAGCTCCAGGCTGTCGGCGATGGCATGGAGTTCCGGGATCGGCGGCGTGCTGCTGACCAGCGCTTCGGTGAGCCTGCGGATCGCGGCCGCGACGCGGCGGCGCGCGTCCCACTCAGCGCTGTAGGCCGGCGTGATATCTTCCGAGGCGAAGGGGTTGTCGGGTTGGTCGAGGTCCAGCAAATCATTCACTCCTGCTTCGGTATTTTGGGTGACGGGGCAGCGATTGTAGCGCCTCAGGCGTCCAGATCGGCGCGTGCCGCGCCGAGCATCCCCGGGTTGTCGCGCGTGATCACGTAGACGGGGATGGCGCTCACGTAATCGCGCATGGGTCCCTTGGCCTCGAAGCGCGCGCGAAACCGGCTGTGACGGAGGAATTCCGTGAAGCGCGGCACGATGCCGCCGGCTATGAACACGCCGCCCTGCGCGCCGCAGCACAGCGCCTGGTCGCCCGCGGCGGTGCCGAGGAAGGCACAGAAATGCGCCAGCGCGGCGTGGCATGTCGCGTCCGAGCCCGCCACCGCGTGCGCCTGGATCTCTGCGGCCGAGTAGCCGTGGTAGTCGCCGCCGCGGTTCAGGCACAGCGCCCAGTAGATGCGTTCGATGCCGGGACCCGAGAGCAGCGCCTCGCGGCACAGTTGCTGGCCGTTGCGCATCAGGGTGGCGAAGATCTGCAATTCGCCCTCGTCGCACGGGCCGATCGAGGCATGTCCGCCTTCGGTGGACACGGGCTGGAAGCCGCCGCGTGTCGCGATCAGCTGCGCCACGCCGAGCCCGGTGCCGGGCCCCAGCACCGCCATCGGCCGTCCACGCACCGGCGCAGCGCCGCCGACCTGCACGAGGTCATCCGCGGCGAGTGCGGGCAGCGCGAGCGCGATGGCCTCGAAATCGTTGATCACGCGCAGCCGCGCCAGGCCCAGCCCCTCGCGCAGGGCCGCTATCGAGAACGCCCAGCGGTGATTGGTGAGCCTCACCGTATCGCCGGTCACCGGCCCGGCGACGGCGATGCAGGCCTCGCGCGGACGCGCACCGGTCGACTCGAGGTAGGACCGGGCCGCATCGGCCAGCGAGTCGAAGCGCCGCGTCGCCAGCGTTTGCGGCGCGAGCAGCCGTCCCTCCGGGCCGGCCAGCGCGAAGCGGGTGTTGGTGCCGCCGATGTCGGCGACCAGTCGTTGCGGCGAAGGGGCCATCGGGGCAAGCGCGAACGTGGTCCGGGATGGCCGGATTCTGGATGCATACCCCGCGCAGATCAATGCATACTTGCCCGCAGCTGAACGGCATTCGCTGCCAGCGCGCCCCCATGGAGTACCACATGACCGATTGCGCATCATCTTCGGGGCCGCACGCCGACGACGACACGCCGCCGGGGCGGCACGACCCGCGCTGACGCGCGGGCCGTGCGCGGCTTGCCGATGCGGTTCGCGCGTGTCGATGCGCTGCTGCTGCTCGCGGTGATTGCCGCGATCGCACTGGCGCTCTCTGGCGTACTGGAGCGCGGCACGGAGCTGCCCGGGGACGCGGTGGCCGCGGTCAACGGCCGGCCGATAGGCGCCGACGCCTTCGCGGCGCAGCTCGACGCCGTCGCCGCCCAATTGAAGCGCGCTCCCGACGCGTCCGAGCGTGCCGCGATACTCGAGCGCGTGATCGACGAGGAACTGCTGCTGCAGCAGGGGCTCGCGCTGGAACTGCCGCGCAAGGACGCGCGGCTGCGCGCGCAGCTGGTGCAGGAGGTGATCCGCCAGGCGCTGGCAGAGTCCGCGCGCTCACCCGTCACCGACGCCGAGCTGCGTGCATTCCATGCCGCGCAGCCGGGCTTTTTTCGCCAGGCCCCGACCTACCGCGTCTGGCGATTCGATTGCCGCGACATGAGCGCGGCGCGCACGCAGCAGGCGGTGCTGCGCGCCGGCGGCGAGCCGGCGCCGCAGGACGGCTGCCGGCGCAACCCGCTGCTGCCCGATGCCTGGCTGGGGGCGGCGAAGCTCGGCGATCATCTCGGCGCGGAGCTCGCGACCGCCGTGCTCTCGCTCGCCCCCGGCGACAGCATGCTGAGCGCGCGCGCCGACACGACGAGCGTGCTGCTGCTGCTCGCGGTCGCACCCGCGCGCGAGCCGGCATTCGAGCAGGTGCGCGCGCAGGTGGAGACGGAATTGCGCCGCCGCCGCGACGAGGCAGCGCTGGCCGCCTATCTCGCGCGGCTTCGCACCGACGCGGCGCTGCGGATGCGGGGAGACTAGGATTGCGTGCCTGGCTGCTGCTCGTGCTAGCGCTTGTTGCTGGCGCCGCACAGGCCGACTGGCAGGTGCGCTCCTGGTCGCGCTGGCGCTTCGAGGGCGCGGCGGCCGAAGCCGTCTTCGGCATCGAGCGTGCGGAACTGGTGCGACTCGTCGGCAGTGCCGACCCGGCCTGGTTCGTGGCGGAACTGCGTGCGACCGTGGTGCTGCAGGACGAGGGACGCGAATGCGTGCTGCAGGATGCCGTGGCGCCGGCAACCGGCGACACCGTGCGGGTGCAGCTGCGCTGGCGCTGCCCCGCGCAGATCCGCGCGCCGCGGGTGCGGCTGGGGCTGCTGCTGGGCGTGGATCGCAATCCGCTGCATCACGCGCGCTTCGTCCGTGCCGACGGGCGCGAGGAGGAGGCGTTGTTCACGCGCGACGCGCCGCAACTCGCGCTCGCCCCGTCGCCGCGCCCGCTCGCGGCCACCGCCACCGCGCTGCGCTATCTCGGTCTGGGTTTCTCGCACATCCTGGCCGGCATCGATCACGTTGCCTTCCTGCTGTGCATGCTGCTGGTTGCCGCGCGGCTATCGAGCCGCCTGTGGATGATCACGGGCTTCACGCTGGGACACAGCATCACGCTGTCGCTCTCGGTGCTGGGGCTGGTGAGCGTGCGCAGCGCCGCGGTCGAGGCGCTGATCGGCTACACCGTCGCGCTGCTCGCGGCCGAGGCCTGCCTGCGTCTCGGGCTGCGCTCGGCGCCGTGGCAGCTGTGGCTGGTGGTGGCCGGCGTCGGCGCGACCACCCTGGTCACGGGGGGCGCACTCGCGCCCGCTGCCGTGCTCGCACTGCTGCTGCTGACCCCGGCCTACCTCACGCTGGCGCGGCGCCGCGACGGCAACGACGTCCTGCACCTGGGAATGACCGCGCTGTTCGGACTGGTGCACGGGCTCGGTTTCGCCGGCGTGCTGAACGCGATCGGCGTGCCCGCGGGGCAGCGGGGCTGGGCGCTTGCCGGCTTCAACGCCGGGGTGGAGCTGGGGCAGCTCGCGCTGCTGCTCGTGTTCGCGCTGCTTCTGCGCGCGCTGCACCTGCCGCGGCCCCCGGCGCTGGCGCGCGGCGGCACGCAGGCGATCGCGATCCTGCTGTGCGCGCTCGGAGTCTACTGGCTCGCCGGCCGCAGCCTCGCCTGAGCGGCCGGATCCGGCTGCGCCGGGCGTCGCCTGGGCCTCCCGGATGCGTGCCCGCGATGCGCCGCGTTCGCCGGCGCGCTTTACGCACGAGGGGCGAATGCGCAGAATGCGGGCCTCTGCGGCGCCTGGGACACGGCGACGCGCCTCATGCCTGACATTCCACGGGGGTTCCCTTGAAACAGACACCGCTGCATGCGCTGCACCTCGAACTCGGTGCGCGCATGGTTCCTTTCGCCGGCTACGAGATGCCGGTGCAGTACCCGGCGGGCATCATGCGCGAACACCTGCACACGCGCGCGAGCGCCGGGCTGTTCGATGTCTCGCACATGGGGCAGGTGCGGGTGCAAGGCGCCGGAGCGAGCACCGCGCTGGAGCGCCTGGTGCCCGCGGATCTCCTCGCGCTGGCGCGGGGCCGGCAGGTCTACTCGCTGTTCACCAATGCCGAGGGCGGAGTGCTCGACGACCTGATCGTCACGCGCTGGTCGGAGGACACCTTCTTCGTGGTGGTGAATGCAGGCTGCAAGGACCAGGATCTCGTGCACCTGCGCGCCGGGCTGCCGGGCATCGCGGTGGATGAACTCGCGGATCACGCGCTGCTCGCGCTGCAGGGGCCGCGCGCGGTCGAGGTCATGACGCGCCTGGCGCCGGCGCTGGCATCGCTGGTGTTCATGAGTGGCGTGCACTGCGAGCTTGACGGCGTTGGCTGCTTCGTGACGCGTTCGGGCTACACGGGCGAGGACGGCTTCGAGATCTCGGTGCCCGCGGCCGCCGCAGAGGCCCTGGCGCGCCGCCTGCTCGCGTGGCCCGAGGTCTTGCCTGTCGGCCTGGGCGCGCGGGATTCGCTGCGCCTCGAGGCGGGCCTGTGCCTTTACGGTCACGACCTCGGTCCCGGGATCACCCCGGTCGAGGCGGGGCTGCAATGGGCCATCGCGCCGGCGCGACGCGCCGGCGGCGCGCGCGCCGGCGGTTATCCGGGCGCGGCGCGGATCGCGGCGCAGATGCAGTCCGGAGCCGCGCGCCGGCGCATCGGGCTGCTCGGCGACGGCAAGGCGCCGGTGCGCGAGGGCTCGGTGCTGACGGATCTCGCGGGTCGCACCGTGGGCGAGTTGTGCAGTGGCGGCTTCGGTCCCACCGTGGGCGGGCCGGTGCTGATGGCCTACGTCGAGAGCGCGTGCACGGCACCGGGCACGCAGCTGCTGGCGCTGGTGCGCGACAAGCCGCGCCCGGTCACCG
>JAGPES010000213.1 GCA_018057015.1 Pseudomonadales bacterium
CATGTGAAGGTCGACTTGACCCCGTCCTGCTCCGCGACCAGTTGCGTGCCGCGATGCGTGCAGACGTTGTGGAAGGCGCGGATGAGGCCGTCCTTGCCGCGGGTGACCAGGATCGACGCGTTGGCACAGTCGAGTTGCCGCACGATGAAGCTGCCGGCTTCGGGCAACTCGCAAACATGCCCCAGATTGAGCCACGACCGGCGGAAGATCGCCTCGCGCTCGAGCTCGAAATACTCGGAGCGATAGTAAGGACCGGCCGGGATCGGCCCCGTGCCGAGTGCCAGTGCTTCCTCGCCGGGCGCCGCGCCGGGTCCGGCAACTTGCGTAGTCATCGGCTGCATCCCCCATCAAAAGACAGGCCTCGAAGACGCGAGGTCGCGCGCGAGATGCATTCCCGGGCTGGCGGGCGACCAGGCCCCGCAAATCGCATTGCAAAATTACGACAGACGTGTCGTAATTTCAACAGCAGTGTTGAAACCGTTTTTGGTACGGGCATGCGGCACGCCCCGGCGCAACCCGGGGCGGTATATGGATTGCGGGGCCTGGCGCCGGATACGGGAAATCGCGTTGACCCAGGAGAACACCGAGTGAGCGTTCCTGAACGGAAGCCCCGTCGCGCGAGAGCAGCTGGCATGGAGTCGGCTGGTGCGATGCCTCGCGCCGGGACTCCCGCACGGCGGCGCCACAAATGCTTCGAGGACACCCACCGGGAAATCATCGAGACGACTGTTCGCCTGATCTCGGAAAACGGGGTGGGCGCGGTGTCGATCAGCGCGTTGGCACGCGCGATGGGCATCAACCGCGCAACCGTTTACTACCATTTCGACAGTTTGGACGCGTTGATCGGCGCGGTGAAGGCGTGGTCTTCCGAACAACTGGCGAAGCCGTTCACCAACGCATCCCCGCAGCAGGAGCGTGTCGATTACATCACCCGTTTCGTGCTGGAGAATCCGGAATTGATCAAGCTGTGGATCGAGGAGCTGATCTCGGTCGGTGATATCCGGACAAGGTACGCGCACTGGGATGCGCTGGTGGATGGCATCAGGGCGCACGACGTCCCCTCTGACCCCGGCGACGCCGTCGACGCAGAGGTCTTCTGCGTGATTCTGCTGGCCAGTTCCATCATTGGTCCGCGGATCTTCAGGAACAGCGTCAACCCCGGCGCCGACACGGAAACGGTGGTGGAGCGATTCAGGAGAGAGCAGCTCCGGATGCTGAGGCACGCGGCGCTGCTCAAGCTCTGAGGCCTCGATCCAGGGAGAAAGGTCGCGACCGCAGAAGGCGCACAACGATATTTCTGTCACGCAGGTCGGGGACGGACGGCATGAGGGGTGAGGGCATCGGCACGCTGCAACGCGCTGCCAGCGAAGTGATGACCATCGAGGCGGAACTGCGCGTGCCGGTCGCGACAGCGCAGCTCGTGCGTTTCCGTTTTCTCGAGCCGGCCGACAACATGTTCTGCGCCGACAGCTATCGACTGGATCTCTGCCTCACGCCGCGGCCGCGCAATGCACGCGCATGCTACCCGGATCGATGGAGCCCGAATCGCTTCGAGCGCATCGGCAATGTCTTCCTGGTGCCCCCTGGCGAGGCCATGCTGGCCAGGAGCGACGATTGCGGCCAGCAAACCTCGATCATCTGCCAACTGCACCCGGAACCGCTGCGCGCCTGGCTCGACGGCGACCTCGAGTGGAACGCCCGGCGCCTGATGGCTGGTCTCGATATCCGGGAAGGGGGAATTCGCAGCCTGCTGCTACGCCTGGCAGAGGAAGCACGGACTCCGGGTTTTGCCAGCGAAGTGCTCGTCGAACTGATCGCGACGCAGCTGACCATCGAATTGGCCCGTTACTGCGCCGCGATGGACGACTGCAAGCAGGCGCGCGGCCTGGCTCCCTGGCGGCTGCGGTTGATAGACGAGCGGCTGCGCGAGGAGCACAAGGCGCCGACGCTGGCCGAGCTGGCATCGCTTTGCGGGCTCTCGGTACGGCAACTCACCCGCGGTTTTCGCGCCAGCCGCGGCTGCTCCATCGGCGACCACGTGGAAAGCAGCCGGGTGGAAAATGCCAGGCGGCTGCTGGCCGCCGGCCAGAGCGTCAAGGCGATCGCCTACTCACTGGGCTTTGCCTCACCCTCCGGCTTCTGCTTTGCCTTCCGCCGCGCAACCGGAGAAACCCCGCGCGAGTTCCGGCAGCGCGTGTGGCGCACCGGGCACTGAGGCCCACGGCGTCGACCCGGTTCGCGCCGGGCCGGGAGTCCGAGCGTCCAGGCTCTGCCGGGCAGGCTCCTAGGCCCGATCGCCGCGTGCGAAGAGCCTGCTCTTCAGTACCGTGAAACTCGGGTCCGCAGATTGCGCAGCACCCGTCTCCGGCGCCGCGACCGGGCGCTGGCTGCGCATATCGTAGCTGACGACGCGTTTGGCGAAGCGCCACCGGCCGTCTTCCTTGCGGTAGCGGTCGATGTAGCGGGCGCACATCAGGTCCTCCGTCCATCCGCCCTGGCCGTCCGGGATGACGTGGTAGGCAATGGCGTACACTTCGCCTTCACCCTCGTCGCCGTCGACGCAGACCAGGTGATTGCAGACGTGGTGTCCGCTATAGCGCATGTGCGGGAACGCGCGCTCGAGAAACCGGACATACGCCTCGGCCGGTCCGTCGAAGGTATCGCCGTGCGTGTCGGTCGCGTCGCTGGTGTACAGCGTGCGCAGCAGGGCACCGTCCCTTCGATCCACGCCGCGCGAATACAGCAGCACGAGTTCGCGGATTTCTTCCTTCGCGAGCAGTGTGGCGAGTGCGCCTTGATCGATACTCATGGGTGCTCTCCGGCGTGGAAACGAGTCGTGGCGTTCAGCCGGCCGTGATGCCGTTGTCGATGTTGATACAGGCGCCGTGATAGCCGCTTGCCGCATCCGAGGCGAGAAACGCCACCATCTCGGCGACGTCGTCGATTTCCACCATCCCGCGCAGCGGCGAGTAGCGCTTGATCAGCGATTGATCGGCATCCTGCAGGTTTCGAAAGCCGGCGGCGAGCGCAGTCATCATCCCGCCCGGCGCCACGGCGTTGAAGCGGATCGGCTGGTGCATGTACTCCATCGCCAGGGATTTCGTCAGGTGCGACAAGCCGGCCTTGGTCGCGCAATAGGCTGCCGTATAGGCCTGGCCTGTGTGGGCGGCGCAGGAGGTGACGTTGACCACGGCGCCATGGGTTTCGAGCAGGTGCGGAATCGCTGCCTGCATCAGGTGAAAAGGTGCGCTGAGATTGACCGCGAGTGTCTTGTCCCAGGCCGCGGCGCTCATCCCGGTTGTGTGACAGGGAATGAAGACAGCGGCGACATTGCACAGCGCGTCGAGCCTGTCGAACGCCTGAAGCGCGGCGGTCACTGCGCTGCGGCAGTTGTCGGCGATGCCCAGATCGAGCGCCACTGCAATCGCCTTCACGCCCAGCGACCGTGCCTCGTTCGCGGCTGCATCCAGGCCCTGCGCATCGACATCGACCAGGCAGAGATCGGCGCCGGCGCGTGCGAGTCTGAGCGCGGTTGCCCGCCCGAGGCCGGCGGCGGCGCCGGTCACCAGTGCGGATTTTCCTCTCATTTCACCGGGTGCGGGCACGGTCGAATCTCCATCGGATCAGGTGAATAACGCTTGCGCGGTCTTGGGAGCCTTGCGGTCACTGGGCGAAGGAGTATCCGCCATTGACGGGATAGGTCTGCCCGGTGATCCACGATGCGGCGTCCGAGCACAGGAACAGTGCCATGTTGGCGACATCGTCGGGCCTTCCGAAACGGCGAATGACATAGCGGGCGACGTGCGTCCTGGCGCGCTCGCTGCCGAGAAATTCGGACCTGGCCGGCTCTGGAAGTGGCGGCTCCAGTGTCGAGAGCGAAATGGCGTTCGAGGTAATGCCGAAGCGGCCGGCCTCGCGGGCGATGGAGCGCACAAAGCCGGCGGCACCGGCTTTCGCCGCCGAATAGGCGACGAGCTTCGCTTCGCCGACGCGCCCGGAGTCCGAGACAATCGTGACGATGCGGCCCGTGCCCGCCTTGACCATGCCCGGCAGGGCAACGTGGCAGCAATTCATCACACCCTGCAGGTTGGTGCGCAAGTAGCGATCCCACTCCTGCGGTCCGGTTTCCCAGAACAGCGGCGACGCGCGCATCTGGGTGTCCGGTCCCGCATTGCCGGCGTTGTTGACGAGGATGGTGACGGGGCCGAGCGCCGCCGCCGCTGCCGTCATGGCCGACTGCACCGAGGCGTGATCGCCTACATCGGCAGGCGCCGCGACGGCCGGCACGCCGAGTGCCCTGATTTCCGCCGCCACGGCCTCGGCGCGTTCGGCAACGAAATCGTTGACGGCCACGCCGCCGGCGTTGTGATGCGCGAGTGCGAGCGCGATGGCGCGGCCGGCACCCTGTCCCGCACCGGTGACGAACGCGATCTGGCCGCCCAGATCCAGCGGATCCTCTCCAATCATCTGACGTCTCCTCCGTTCGTGGCGCCCCTGAAGCGCGAAATCGGTGCGCGCAGCCACGCCTGGAGCGGGCGTTCGACGTGCCGCGGTGGCCCGGTCGGTTGACTGGCCGTCTCAAATTCAGCATATTCCGTATATGTCGAATATGTCAAAACCATCGGTTTCCCCCGAACAGGGTCGTTTCATCGACGACGTGGCATCCCTGCTGGTTCCCTGGGGCATGCCGCAGACGATGGGACGAATCTACGGTTACCTCCTGCTGAGCACGATACCGCTCGGTCTCGACCGGATAGCGGCGGACCTGGAAATCAGCAGGAGCAGCGCCAGCGTGGCCGCGCGACTGCTGGAGAAACACACGCTGGTGCGACGTCATGGCGAGCGCGGCAGCAAGCGCGTGCTCTACACCGTGTCCGACAACTTTGCGGGGCTGTTCTCGGAGCGCGGTGTCATGCTCGGAGCGCTGGGAGCGCTGCTGCAGGGCCGCGCCGCCGTGGTCGCCTCGGGCGCGGCGGCCACGCGCCTGCAAGTCATGTCCAGGTTCTACCTGGCGATGCGCGAGGCGATGGAAGCGGCGATCAGGGAATTCGATGCGGACGTTTCGGCCGGGAAAGTCGTCTAGCGCGGAGCCGCAGTGGGACAAGACGGCGAGGGCGCTCACCGGCGGCGCCGTCGCATTCCACGAGCTGCGCAGATTCGGCCGAGCGCATCCGCGCGTCCGGCTCGCGGCAGATCAGCCCGAAGGATCCGGCTCGAACAGGCGGCGCAGGGCGAGCCGATCGACCTTGAACGACAGCGGTGTCCTCGGCAGGGCGTCGACGAAGCGCCAGGCCACGGGAATGTGCGTCGCGGGGACATGGCTGCGCAGATGGACTTCCAGCTCGCTGCCGGCTAGCGGCGGGGTGCCTGGCCTGATTTGCACGGCGGCGGCCGGAACCTTTCCCAGTCGCCTGTCCCCGAGTCCCACCACGGCCGCCGCCGAAACAGCCGGATGCAGCAGGAGCGCCTGCTCGATGGTCTCGGGCAGCAACTTGAAGCCGCCGCGAATGATCGCGCCGTCGGCGCGCCCGCGATGGAACAGGAAGCCGTCCTCGTCGATGACGACGACGTCGGAGGTTCGGATCCAGTCCGGGCCCATGCGCGGCGAGATCACTTCGAGGATTCCTTCCTGTCCCGGCGCCAGCACGGTTCCCGTATCGGCATCGATGACGCGCAGCTGCACGCCGGGCAGGGCGCGTCCCACGCTGCCGAACTTGCGCCTGCCCCAGGTCGCGTGCAACTCCAGCGTCATGCTGGCCACTGGCCCGCCGAATTCGGTGGCACCGTAGGAGAGCAGGATCGGGACGCCGTAGCGCTCTTCGAACGCGCGGTGAACAGTAGGGTCGACGGGAGCCGCGCCGGTCGGGATCCCGCGCAGGCCGGCGAGATCGGCAGCGGGGATGTCGGCGTCCAGCAGCATTTGTATCCCGGCCGGCGGCAGTCCGCTCAGCTGCGGGTCAAACCGCAGCAGGTGATCGTGCCACCCGGCCACGCTGAACCGCTCCAGCAGCACCACGCGCTGGCCCCGGATCAGCGTCGGCAAGGTGGAGTGCAGGCCGGAAATGTTGCCCACCGGGAAACAGAGCAGGGCCGGGGCC